>JAIXVS010000334.1 GCA_027482795.1 Rhodobacter sp. | reverse complement strand
GCAGGGCGTGGCAGCCTGCGATCAATTCATCCAAGTTATGCGGCGGAATGTTGGTGGCCATGCCCACGGCGATACCGCTTGACCCATTGGCCAAAAGGTTCGGAAAGGCTGCGGGCATGACCACAGGCTCTTCCAACGTGCCGTCATAATTGGGGCGGAAATCAACCGCGTTTTCCGCCAGCCCTTCCATCAGGGTTTCGGCAATCGCCGTCAGGCGCGCCTCGGTATAGCGGGAGGCTGCGGGGTTATCACCATCAATGTTCCCAAAGTTGCCCTGCCCATCGACCAGTGGGTAACGCACGTTGAAATCTTGGGCCAGCCGCGCCATGGCATCGTAAATCGCGCTGTCGCCATGCGGGTGATAGTTGCCCATCACATCGCCCGAGATTTTGGCCGATTTGCGGAAGGCGCTGGTTGCCGATAGCCGCAACTCGCGCATGGCATACAGAATACGGCGGTGCACGGGCTTTAGCCCATCGCGCGAATCGGGCAGGGCGCGGTGCATGATGGTGGACAGCGCATAGGTCAAATACCGCTCGCCAATGGCGCGGGCCAGCGGTTCGGACAGGGTCACCGCATCAATTTGTGGTATGTCGTCATCAGAGTCGGCCATAGGGGCGGTGTAGTGCGCCTAGCGGCGCGGGTCTAGATCGAAAATACTTGCGCAGGGGGATTGGCCCTATAGATAAGGCGCAAAAGGGGCGCGCTATGGCAAAATCTATCCTCATCACGGGCTGTTCATCTGGCATTGGCTATGACGCGGCGCATGGGCTGGCCGCAAAGGGGTGGCGGGTGTTTGCGACGTGCCGTGCGCAGGCGGATGTTGACCGCCTGATTGCCGAAGGGTTGGAGAGTTTCGTCCTTGATTACGCCGATGAAGCGTCCATCACCGCCGCCGTGGCGGAAGTATCGCGCCGCACGGGGGGCACGCTGGATGCGCTGTATAACAACGGGGCCTTTGCCATTCCGGGTGCGGTGGAAGACCTGCCGCGCGGCGCGCTGCGGGAAATTTTTGAAACCAACCTCTTTGGCTATCACGACCTAACGCGGCAAATCATTCCGATGATGCGCGCGCAAGGGCATGGGCGGATTATCAACTGCTCGTCTGTTCTGGGCCTTGTCGGTATGAAATTTCGCGGGGCCTATGTGGCCACCAAATTCGCGATGGAGGGGCTGACGGATGTGCTGCGGATTGAAATGGCAGGCACGGGCATTCACATCATCCTGATTGAACCCGGCCCCATCACATCGCGCATTCGCGAAAATGCGCGGCCCCATGTGACCAAATGGATCGATTGGAAAAATTCCGCCCGCGCCGATGAATACGCCCCCCTGATCGAGCGGCTTTTTGGCGAGAAATACGGGCTTGACCCGTTCGAGCTGCCCGCGCGCGCGGTGACGGCCAAGCTGATCCATGCCCTTGAATCCCGCCGCCCGCGCCCGCGCTATTATGTCACAACCCCCACCTACCTGATGGGGTTTGCCCGCCGCATCCTGCCCACGCGCAGCTTAGATTGGCTGATAACCAAAGGCTAACGCAACTGCCCCCCCAAAATCACCCCTAGCCTTTTTCCCGCCACAGCTTAGGTAAGGGGCAAGCAAACGAGGGATAGATATGGACAATCCAATTTTCGTCATCGGCGCAGTGCTGTGCCTGATCGTGGTCGCAATTCTGGCGCTGGGCCTTGGCACCTTTGCCAAGGGAGGCGAAGGGTCTTCCAGCCGCTCAAACAAACTGATGCGCCTGCGCCTGATCTTTCAGGCGGTTGCGGTGATTTTCATCGTTGGGGCGGCGTATTTTGGCGTGGGCGCGAAATAGGGGCGCGAAATAGGGGGGCGAAGACATGGTTGTTCTATCGAAAATCTACACCAAAACGGGCGATGCTGGGGAAACCGCGCTGGGCAACGGCGCGCGGGTGGCCAAGCATAGCTTGCGCGTGTCGGCCTATGGCACTGTGGATGAAACCAACGCCACCGTTGGCATGGCGCGGCTGCATTCCACTGGGGATATGGACGCGGCCCTGCAACGCATTTCCAACGATCTGTTCGATCTGGGGGCCGATCTGTGCACGCCCGATATGCACAAAGACGAGACCGCCGCATACCCGCCCCTGCGGATGATTGCAGGCCAAGTCGCGCGGCTAGAGGCGGAGATTGACGCGATGAACGCGCGCCTAACCCCCCTGCGCAGTTTCATCCTGCCGGGTGGGTCTGCGCTGGCCGCCCACCTACACCTGTGCCGCACGGTTTGTAGACGCGCCGAACGCGGCGTGGTGGAACTGGCGACGATGGAGGAAGTGAACGGTGAGGCGGTTAAATACCTGAACCGTTTGTCCGATTGGTTTTTCGTGGCGGGCAGGATTGCGAACAATGACGGAGCGGATGACGTGCTCTGGGTGCCGGGGCTGACGCGGTAGGGGGGGAGAGATTGCCAACGAAAGTCAGGGGGGATTACCTCGTGGACAAGCCATTACCCCTTAAAGTAGAACGGGCCAGAGAAAGACTCAGGGGTTACGATGTTTAACTTAATGATGTTCAATGTAGAATGGGCTTCGGGCAAAGCTATCATTCCTCTTGGTCGTATCTTCGAGTATACGGACAAACATATTGAAGTTCAGTTCCGAGATCAGAATGGCCCATTACTCGACCGCCTCCGTGCCCTGCCATGTTTATTCTGCGAAGAAGGGACATCAGACGAAGTCGCTTATGTTGGCCAGATTAATCAGGCGCGCATTATTGGATTAAACTTAGCTGTAGAAATTAGCTTTGACACAGAAGTGCCGCAACTGACAAACAGCTTGATTCATGCGAATCGTATGGCGCTTGATATGCCACAAGACTTTGAATTTTCGCGCAATCATTGGGCGGTGAAGGATATTGACCTATATCAGTTTTTGCTACGCAATACTCGGCCTCGTCGCCAACGCCCCTCCGTATTCCAGATAGCAGAACATGAAAACATTGAGCCTACTCTTGCCTCAGCGATGATGCCTTTTGATGCTGGTTTTTCCGCTGTCTACGATAGTATCAAACAGGCGGCGAAAGGTGCTGGCCTACGATGTAGCCGTGCGGACGACATCTGGGAGAACGCAGCAATCATTCAGGACGTAGTAGCACTTATTGACAGATCTCGCATTGTCATCTGCGATTGCACTGGGCGCAACCCAAACGTCTTTTATGAAGCTGGTATTGCACACACACTCGGGCGTGAAGTGATACTCATAACGCAAAACGAACATGACATTCCATTCGACCTGAGACACCTTCGCTATATTCGATATTTGAACAATTCGGAGGGGCGCGCTGCATTGACCAGCGCATTGCAATCTCGGATGCAAACGATCATGGGTCACTAGCAAGAAATCGCGCTATCTGCTGGCTAGGATTCTCAGCCTGTTCTGCGGCCATGCAAATCCCCTCCCCCCAAACGCGGCGTCATGCCGCCGTTTTCTGTCGTATTTGGTCTGTTACCCGCCCCTCAACCCCTGTAAGTAGGGCGGCGAGAGCTTGGGCTGGCCTTTGGGCCATAACTTCGGAGAATTGCGCAATGAAGGTGCTGGTACCTGTCAAACGTGTGATCGACTATAACGTGAAGGTTCGCGTCAAGGCGGATGGAACGGGTGTCGATCTGGCCAATGTCAAAATGTCGATGAACCCCTTTGACGAGATTGCCGTGGAAGAGGCTATCCGTTTGAAAGAAAAGGGCATTGTCACCGAAATCGTGGTGGTGTCCATCGGCGTAAAGCAGGCGCAGGAAACCTTGCGCACCGCGCTGGCCATGGGCGCAGACCGCGCGATTTTGATCGAGGCTGCGGCAGATGTGAACACCGATATCGAACCCCTCGCCGTGGCAAAACTGCTGGCGGCTGTGGTGGCCGAAGAGGCCCCAGGTTTGGTGCTGGCAGGCAAGCAAGCCATTGATAATGATATGAATGCCACGGGCCAAATGCTGGCCGCGCTGCTGGGCTGGTCTCAGGCGACATTTGTGTCGGAACTGGCGATTGATGGCGATACCGCCACTGTCACCCGCGAGGTAGACGGCGGTTTGCAAACCATTTCGGTGAAAATGCCCGCGATTGTCACGGTGGATTTGCGCCTGAACGAGCCGCGCTATGCATCGCTGCCCAACATCATGAAGGCCAAGGCCAAGCCGCTGGCCCTAAAAACCCCCGCCGATTATGGCGTGGACGTATCGCCGCGCCTGTCAGTTCTGAAAACAGTCGAACCCGCAGGCCGCAAGGCTGGGATCAAGGTAGGTTCGGTCGCGGAATTGCTTTCCAAACTTAAAGATGAAGCGGGGGTAATCTGATATGGCCGTTCTTCTACTTGCTGACGTAAACGATGGCGCTTTGGCAGCCGATGGTGTGGGCAAAACCTTGGCCGCTGTCAGCGCCCTTGGCGATGTGCATGTGCTGGTGGCTGGCACGGGCGGCGACGCTGCCGCCGCCGAGGCTGCCAAACTGGCAGGCGTGGCAAAAGTGCTGTTCGCCGATGATCACGCCTATTGCCACGGCATGGCCGAAAGCACGGCGGCGCTGGTCGCATCGCTTGCGGGCGCGTACAGCCACATCTGCGGCGCATCGACCGCGTTCAACAAAAACGTGCTGCCCCGCGTGGCCGCACTGCTCGACGTGATGGTGCTGTCTGATGTGACGGCTGTCATTGATGCAGATACGTTTGAACGCCCGATCTACGCAGGCAACGCCATTCAAACGGTGAAATCTGCCGATGCGAAAAAGGTCTTCACCGTGCGCACCGCCGCCTTTACGGCCGCCCCCGCCACGGGCAATGCGGCTGTCGAAAAGGTATCTGTCACGGGGGATGCAGGCCTGTCCAAATGGGTCGAAGATAAAACCGCAGCCACGGGCCGCCCTGAACTGACCTCGGCAGGTATCGTGGTATCTGGCGGGCGCGGCGTGGGATCGCAGTCTGATTTCGCGCTGATCGAACAGCTGGCCGATAAGCTGGGCGCGGCAGTAGGCGCCTCGCGCGCCGCCGTTGACAGCGGCTATGCCCCGAACGATTGGCAAGTTGGCCAAACGGGCAAGGTGGTGGCCCCGCAGCTTTACGTCGCCGTCGGTATCTCTGGCGCGATCCAGCATTTGGCGGGTATGAAAGACAGCAAGGTCATCGTGGCCATCAACAAAGATGAAGAGGCCCCGATTTTCCAAGTCGCCGATTACGGGCTGGTGGCCGATTTGTTCACCGCCGTGCCAGAACTGATCGAAAAGCTGTAAGGCAAAGATACAACCAAAAAAAGCGCGCGCCGAAATGCGGCGCGCTTTTTGCGTCTTCCTAACTCTGAAAATACCTTCTGGGGGTGAGCGCGCAGCGCGAGGGGGGCGAAGCGCCCCATTACTCCCCATCCTCCATGCGCAAACGGATCTCGCGCAGAACGGGCAGGGCGGCGCGCACTTTGTCCATGCCCAGTGCCGCGACAACATCGCCAATCAGTGGGGCCACAGCGGCCACGGCGGCATCGCGCGCGGCGCGCCCTGCGGGGGATATGGCGACGAATTTCTGCCGCGCATCATCCCAATCGGGGCGGATGTGGATATGGCCCGCCGCCTCTAGCCGCGCCAAAGTGTTGGTCATCGCCCCGCGCGTGATGTGAAAGGCGCGGGCCAGTTGGGCGGGGGTACGTTCTTCGTTCAGCCCCGCCAAATGGTTCAGCACCGAAAAATGCGACAGTTCCATCCCTTTGGGCAGCACGCGCGAAATGCGGTTTCGGGCAAGCTGGTCAGCCATGAACAATTCGCCAAACAGGGCGATGGCCATTTCGTTCTGCGCGCTCATGGCTTTGTAAAGGCGCGGTCGTGGGTCAGGCTGGGAATGCGCGCGCGGGCGCGGGCAACCTCGGCCATGTCCAAATCGACAAAGGTCACGCCAATATCTGTGCCGCCATCGGCCAGCACCTCGCCCCATGGCGCAACGGCCAGTGAATGGCCAAAGGTGTGCCGCCCTTTGCCGCCACTTAGGGGTTCGGGGTGAAAGCCCGTTTGCGCGGGGGCCAGCACGAAGCATCCCGTTTCAATTGCGCGGGCGCGCAGCAAAACCTGCCAATGGGCGGCCCCTGTGATGTGGTTAAACGCCGCAGGCACGGTTAAAATCTGCGCGCCCGCCTGCGCCAAGGCGCGGTGCAAATGGCCAAAGCGCAGATCATAACACACCGTCATTCCCACCGTGCCAAACGGGGTTTGCGCGATAATGGCCTGATCCCCAGGCCGATACGCCGCCGATTCGCGGTAGACCTCGGTTTGCGACACATTCACGTCGAACATGTGGATTTTGTCATAGCGCGCGGCAATCTCGCCATCGGGCGCAATCAGAAAGGATCGGTTGGCAAAGCGGCCATCGGCATCACCGGATTGCACGCCAATCGATCCGATCAGCAGCCAGATACCGCCCGATTGGGCCTGACCGCGCAGCGCCGCCAGCGTGGGGTCATCGCCCTCGGCCACGATATGCGCCGATTGATGCGCGCGGTTTGATGACAGCATATTGGTGCATTCGGGCGTCAGCACAAATTGCGCCCCGCCTGCGATTGCGCTGTCCACCAGCTTTGACACCTGCCCCAAATTGGCGGCAGGGTCATCGGTGGAGGTCATTTGCACCAAAGCAGCGCGCATGTCTTATGCCAGCATCGCGTCAAGCTTGCCGCCCGCGTCCAGCGCGTGAATGTCATCGCAGCCGCCCACATGCGCGCCGCCGATGAATATCTGCGGCACCGAGGTGCGCCCCGCCGCGCGCTGGGTCATGGCCGCGCGCAAACTTGGGTTGCCGCCCACGTCAATTTCCTTATAGGCCACGCCCTTTTTCTTGAGCAGCCCCTTGGCCATTTGGCAATAGGGGCAGGTTTGGGTGGTGTAAATTTCGACCTGTTTCATCGTAATGTCCTATCTGCTGCCGCTTTGGCGGCAAGTATAGGCATTTACGCATCTTTGACAACGCGCGCCAGCGCGGCGACCGAAACCGCCGCAGCGCCTGCGCCCAGCAGCGCCTCGGTCGCTGCGGCAAAAGTGGCCCCTGATGTCATCACATCATCCACCAGCAGCACATGCCGCCCCGCAATCATGGCGCGCCGCGCGGCGTGGGGGGTGAACGCACCTTGCAAATTGGCAAAGCGGGCATCGCGGCCGCGCCCCTCTTGGCTGGGGGTGGCGCGGGCGCGCAGCAAAAGGTCTGGGCAATGTTGCAGCCCCGTTAATCCTGCAAGCCGCGCCGAAATCAGCGCCGCTTGGTTATACCTGCGTTTGAACAATCGCGACCAATGCAGCGGAATGGGGGCGACCAGCATATCGGGGGCAAGGATATCTGCGCAGGCGCGGCGCAGCCAAGTGGCCGCTGGTCGGGCCAAATCCATGCGATCGCCGTGTTTCAGCGCCAGCACCAAGGCGCGCGCATTATCCTTATACACCAGCGCCGCGCGCCCGCGCAGCCATGGGCGGGCAAGGTTCAGGCAATCATCACAGCGCAGACGTGCCCCTTCATCCGCGCCCATAAGGGGCGCGCCGCAGCAATCACACACCGCCCCGCCGATGAACGCCGTATCTTTCCAGCAGACCGCGCATAGGCCAAAATCGCTGGCCACACCATCGCCGCAGCTGATGCAGGCGGGCGGATAAATCGCGTGCAGCACCCTTTGCAATCCCATCTACGTCCCCTATCTTTGCCGCCTATGACACCCCAATTGACCGACACTGCCGCCCTGTCCCGCAACCGCGCCCGCGCGCGTGATATGTTGTGGCAGAACGAGGCCCTATCTGAAGTGCAGGATCGCCTTGCGGAGGTTAACAAACCGTTAACCGAGATTGCCGTTATCACCGATTTTCCCGATGTTTGGCGCGGATTGGCTGGAAGCCTTACGATTATCCCCCATGCCGAAACTTTAGCTTTGTGCGAGGGGGCCCATGACGCGGTTATTCACGCCATGGGCTTGCATTGGGCCAATGATCCTGTGGGCCAATTGGTGCAGGCGCGCCGCGCGCTGCGCCCAGATGGGTTGCTGATAGCGCTGCTGTTTGGCGGGCAAACCCTGTATGAGCTGCGCGCAAGCCTTGCGCAGGCCGAGGCGGAGGTTTCGGGCGGTCTTTCGCCGCGCGTGTTGCCCATGGGCGAGATCCGCGATTTGGGCGGGCTTTTGCAGCGCGCAGGGCTGGCCCTGCCCGTGGCCGATAGCTTTACCAAAACGCTGATGTACCGCGATATGCCGCATCTGTGCGCCGATCTGCGCGCCTTTGGCGAGGCAAGCGCCCTTGCCGCCCGCCCGCGCCAATTTACG
>JAIXVS010000145.1 GCA_027482795.1 Rhodobacter sp. | reverse complement strand
GAGAAGAACTTTGCCGCCGATGGCATTGAAGGCACGCCAACCTTTATGATCAACGGCACCAAGCATTCAAACATGTCCTTTGAGGATATGAAAGCCATCCTTGATGCCGAGCTTGCCAAGTAAATGACGCCAAATATGGCCCCCTTGGCGGGCATAAAGGTGATTGAACTGGCGCGAATTTTGGCGGGCCCTTGGGCTGGCCAAACTTTGGCCGATTTGGGCGCAGATGTGATCAAGGTGGAATCTCCCGAAGGGGATGACACCCGCCGCTGGGGCCCGCCCTTTATTGACAACGGCGGCGAGAAAACCGCCGCCTATTTCTTTGCGGCCAATCGCGGCAAGCGCGGGGTTGTGGTTGATTTTTCCACCCCCGCAGGGGCGGCGCAGGTCATTGATTTAATCCGTGATGCGGATGTTGTGATTGAAAATTTCAAACTGGGCGGGCTTGCGAAATATGGTCTCGACTATGACAGCCTAGCCGCGATTAACCCGCGTTTGATTTATTGTTCCATCACGGGGTTCGGCCAGACAGGCCCCTATGCCCCCCGTGCGGGCTATGATTTTATCATCCAAGGCATGTCGGGCCTGATGAGCGTGACGGGCGAGGCAGGGGGCGCGCCGCAAAAGGTTGGCGTTGCCGTGACCGATGTGTTCACGGGGGTTTATGCCGCCACGGCCATTCTTGCCGCCATTATTCAGCGCGGGCGCACGGGGCGGGGGCAGCATATTGATATGTCTTTGCTGGATGTGGCGACTTCCGTTATGGCCAATCAGGCGATGAATTATCTGGCCACGGGGATTGCCCCGCGCCAGATGGGCAACGCGCACCCGAATTTGGCCCCCTATGCCGTGTTTGAATGCGCGGATGGCTGGATCATTCTGGCCACGGGGAATGATGGGCAATACGCGCGGCTGTGCGATATTCTGGGGCTGGGGGTCTGGGCGGCGCATCCACGCTTTGCCACCAATGCGGTGCGGGTGGAAAACCGCGAGGAGATGACGGCGTTTATCACGGCGGCGACCAAGAGCTGGGCCAAGGCTGATCTGCTGGCGGCCTGTGAGGCGCAAGGCGTGCCCGCAGGCCCGATCAACGATCTGGCCGAGGTGTTTGCTGACAGCCAAGTGGTTGCGCGCGGGATGCAAATTGCGCCAGAGGGGGTGAAAGGTGTGCGCAGCCCGATGGTGTTTTCAGACGCGGAATTGGCGCTGGATAGGACAGCGCCACGGTTGGGGCAGCATCAGCGGGAAATCCTAGACTAGCCTAAGGAACCTTCTTGGCACGGAATCAAGGCGCGTAGCGCCGCCGTGCCGCGCCCTGCTTCGGGGACGTGACTGGCCCCACTGGGGCCACGGTTCCCCTGCGCACCCCCCGGGAGGGCGCACTCCGCCGCTTGCGCCTAGAACTTGCGTAGGGGGAACGGAGCCATAAAGCGCGCAGAACTTCTGTAGAGCGCCCGCCCGAGGGAGGGCGCGGCCCTATGTTGCGCTTGAAATCACCTAAAACCGATTATCCCGTGGAAACCCGCGCGGTGCCATCCGCCCCATGCTGGCCCGTGCGCCGATCCATTCGGCCAGATCGGTTTCTGTCCGCGTGCGGCCTGCTGGGTCTTTCCATGACAGGCCATTTGCCAGCGTAAAGGTGGTGGCATCGGACAGCCCGCCGTCTTTGTACTTTTGCAGGCGCACACCCTTGCCGCGCGCCATTTCGGGCAGTTCGGCCAGCGGAAAGATCAGCACTTTGCGGTTGTCGCCCACCACGGCCACGCTATCGCCCACCACTTTGCGGCAGACGGCGGTTTTCACCCCATCGCCCAGCGTCATCACCACTTTGCCCGCGCGGGTTTGGGCCAGCACCTCGTCAGACGGCACGATAAACCCATCGCCCGCGGATGAGGCGACCAGCAGCTTTTCCCCCGCGCGGTGGATTTGCAGATCGACAATTTCCACATCATTGGGCAAATCGACCATCAGGCGCAGCGGTTCGCCCATGCCGCGCCCACCGGGCAGGTTCGCGCCCAGCAGGGTAAAGAACCGCCCATTTGCGCCCACGATCAGCAGCTTATCGGTCGTCTCGGCATGAAAGGCGAAACGGGCCGCGTCGCCATCCTTAAACTTTTGCTCAAGGGTCAAATCGACATGGCCCTTCATCGCGCGAATCCAGCCCATTTGGCTGCAAATCACGGTGATCGGCTCGCGGTCAATCATCGCTTCTAGCGTGATTTCCTCGGACTCCCCAGCTTCGCTAAAGGTGCTGCGGCGCGCGCCCAGTTTGGTGTTTTTGCCGAAATTCTTGCGCACTTCGTCCAAATCGCGGCCAATTTGTTTCCACTGTTTGGCACCAGATTCCAGCAGTGCCACAAGCCCCGCGCGTTCCTTTTGCAGGGCGTCACGTTCTGCGATCAATTCCATTTCTTCCAAACGGCGCAGGCTGCGCAGGCGCATGTTTAGAATGGATTCGGCCTGAAGTTCGGTCAGCTCACCCGCGCCTTTTGCGGGGCTGACGTAATCTTTTTCATTGG
>JAIXVS010000140.1 GCA_027482795.1 Rhodobacter sp. | reverse complement strand
GGTCATGGCGGCGCGTTCGGCCCCGTCCATCGCGGCGGCCAAGCGTTGCAGCAGCGGCAAGGCACCCTCATCGGGTGCGGCGTTCAGCGCGTTGATCAGCCGCGCGCCATCATTGGCCAAGGGTGCGCTTTCAAAATTGCGCGCCACATAGCCCGCCTGCGCAATCGCCTCTTGCGCGGCGGGCAGGGGGATAAATTCCAGAAACTCGCGCGCCATCAGGGGCAGGCGGCGCTGGGGTGTCAGCAGGTAAATCGGTAAGGTTAATGGGTAATCCTCCGATTTTACCGATTGCGGCGAAGGGTTTAGCACAAAGCCGCAGCTATCGGCCAAGGGCAGCGCGCGCGCCGCCCCTGCATTCGCGCGCCCTGTCACCGCCAGCGCCCACGGATCGCGCGCCACTGCGGCGGCAAGGCTGGACAAATCGGGGTGGGTTTCATCGGCGCGCGGCGATTGCCCCAGCCGCGCCGCCAATGCTGCGGCCAAATCGCTGCCCCCCTCCAGACCATGCACCACCAAGGGCATGTCAGGCCCGCCAATTTCTTGCCAATTTTGCACATCACCCGCCAAGGCTGCGGCCAGATCGGCGGTGGAAATGCGCGCCAGTGGGTTGCCCGTGGCAACAATCGGGATCAGCGCATCTAGCGCCAGCACCTCGGCAGGGCTGTCCAGCGGGGCAAAGCGCGCAACGACCAGATCCGCCGCCAAATCCGCCATGGCCGAACGGGCCGCTTCGGGCGCGCGCGGGGTAAAGGTAAATTCGGCCAGCACTGTCTGGCTACCCTTTTGCAGCAGCAGGGTGGGCGCATCGGGGCGGTCTGGCGCGCGCAGATCAAACCCGCGCGCGCGGGCAAAGGCGGCAATCAGCGGCGGCAAAAGCTGGGCCGCCTCGCCATCGCCCGTCAGGCGGATCAGCGATTTGGGGGCGGTTAAATCTGGGCAGGCAGGCCCATCGCAGACCACGCTTTCGGCGGCAATGGTCAGGGGGCCAAATTCGCTGGTCAGGCGAAAAAACTCGCCGTCATAACTGGTGAATTGCCCCGATACCGCCAGCGCCCCATCGCGCGAGGTTAGGGTTATATCTTGGGCGCGGGCGGCGGTTGGCCAACCAAAGATCAGCGCGCTGCACAGGGCAAAGGCGGGCCAAGCCCGCCCGTTGTTCCTGCCCTGCTGCACCAGCGCCCGCATCCCAAAACCTTTCACCACGATCTGCCCGTCTTCAACCATACCTTGCGCCGTATGGCCAGATCAGCCGCACCAATTGGGGTGGCTGGCGGCAGTTTAATTTGCCAGCGCCAACGCGGGGCTGGGCGGGGTAAAGCCCAAATGCACATATTCGCCCAGCGCATCGCAGGCGGGCATGGCCACTGTAATTTCAGATTTTTCCACTGCGCCGCCCTTGGCAAACAGCACATCGCCCATCATCTCGCCCGCGCAATTGGTTTCGGTGACAGCCGCCTCGAACAGCACTTCGGTGGGGGTGGCGGCGTCATAGGTAAAGACCTGCGCCATCAGCGGCATTGCGGCCCCGCCATCGCCCAGAAGTTGCACATAGCCGCCCTTCGCGGGCGCGCCCGCATCGGGCAAGTTTGGCGTTTCTTGCCAAATATGGCCCTGCGCGCCAAAGGCTGCGCCATCTTCAAAGGCGTGGATGACAAAGCCATCTTCAAAGGGCCATTGCACGGCCACGCGCTGGACTGCGGCGGCGTCTGGCATGGGCACGGCGGCGGATGCTGTTTCGCCACCCGAAAAGCGGATGTCAACTTGGCCATCGGTTTTCAGCGCGGGCAGGCTAAAGAACAGCGCCCCCGTAGACAGGGTTTTGGCCGAAAACACCATGCCCGCATGGGCAATGACCAAATCTTGGTTCGGCAGGCACGGGGCAAGCAGCGTGCCACCGATCATCGCGTTGCCTTCGTCCAGCAGTTCCAGCGATACGGGGCAGGCACCCGCCGCAATGGCGGGCAGGGTTGTGCTGGCATCGGGCGCAATGGCGTTTTGCGATACAAGGTCTGGCGCAGAATCTGGCGCAGACGCCCCAGCAAAGCTGGGCAGCGACAGGGCGGCAAAATTGGTCTGCCCCATGCTGAGCTTGCTCATCACAAGGCCCGACATCAGCACGACCGAAGCCGCCACCAGCCCCAGCATCAGATCAGAGCGGCCCATGCCTTTGGATAGGAATTTAGGATAATGCATCAAAATCTCCGCATGTTGTTGCCCCTAAAGAAACAACAAATCACGTCGCAGTTAGGGCAAGACTGTGGGCAATTGCGGATAAATTATGGCAAAAGGCGGCCCGAGGGCCGCCTTTGAAACCGAAATCGGTGAAGGCTTACAATGCGCCGTGGCAGTGCTTGAACTTTTTACCCGAACCGCAGGGGCAAGGGTCCATCCGCCCAGGATCGCCCCAGGTGGTGGGATCAGCCTCGTTAAACCCTGCCAAGGCCGCCACGCCTGCGGGCAAGGCCGCCACGGGCTTGGCACTGCGGGCGGCAAGTTCGGCCTGCTGTTCCAACAACTGACGCGCCATCGCCTGCTGCTCTTCTGCCGAAACAACCCGCACCATCGACAGTTTTTGCGACACTTCCACGCGCAGGCTGTTCAGCATCGCTTCGAACATGCCAAAAGCTTCGGTTTTATATTCGTTCAGCGGGTCGCGCTGGGCATAGCCACGGAACCCGATGATCGAGCGCAAATGTTCCAGCCGCAGCAAATGTTCGCGCCATTTGCCATCGATGGTTTGCAGCAAGACCTGCTTTTCGATGTTGCGCATCACTTCGGGGCCAAAGGTGGCCAGCTTATCCGCCATCATCGCATCTGCCGCCGCAATCACACGCTCGCGGATCACCTGCTGATCGACGCCCTCTTCAGCGGCCCAATCAGGGATCGGCAGATCGAGGTTCATCTTCTCGCGCAGATCGGCCTGTAGGGCGGGCGCATCCCAACGGTCGGGGTAGGTTTTCGGCGGCATATGCAGATCGACCATATCTTCAATGGCTTGCAGGCGCATATCCTGCACGACATCGGATAAATCTTCGGCCTCCATCACCTCGCGGCGCTGGCCAAAGATCGCCTTGCGCTGATCGTTCATCACATCGTCAAACTTGAGCAGTTGTTTGCGGATGTCAAAGTTGCGGCCTTCCACCTTGGCCTGCGCGCGTTCCAGCGATTTGTTCACCCATGGGTGCACAATCGCCTCGCCCTCTTTCATGCCCAGTTTAGTCAGCACGGAATCCAGACGTTCAGACCCGAAAATGCGCATCAGGTCATCTTCCAGCGATAGGAAGAACGATGATGCCCCCGGGTCGCCTTGGCGGCCAGAACGGCCACGCAGCTGGTTATCAATGCGGCGCGATTCGTGGCGTTCGGTGCCAAGCACGAACAAACCGCCAGCGGCCAAAACGCGGGCCTTTTCATCGGCGTGTTCGCCTTCAATCCGTGCGCGCACCTGATCTGGGTGCAAGGAGGGATCGGCGGCAATCGCCTCGAGAACCTTTAACTCTACATTGCCGCCCAGCTGAATATCGGTGCCGCGCCCTGCCATGTTGGTGGCGATGGTTACAGCGCCAAACTTGCCTGCATCGGCAACGATCTGCGCCTCTTGCTCGTGCTGGCGGGCGTTTAGAACGTTATGCACAATGCCGTTTTGCGTCAGCAGGGTTGACAGCATTTCAGATTTTTCAATCGACGTTGTGCCAACCAGCGTGGGCTGGCCTTTGGCATTTGCCTCTTTAATGGCGGCAACCACGCCTTCGTATTTCTCGCGCGCGGTGCGGTAGACTTGGTCATGCGCATCTTTGCGCTGAACGGCGCGATTGGTGGGCACCACGATCACGCCAAGTTTATAGATTTCCATAAACTCATCCGCTTCGGTTTCGGCGGTGCCTGTCATGCCAGCGAGTTTGTCGTACAGGCGGAAGTAGTTTTGAAAGGTGACCTGCGCCAAGGTCACGTTTTCAGGCTGAATCTGCACGCCTTCTTTGGCCTCGATCGCCTGATGCAGCCCGTCTGACAGGCGGCGGCCCTTCATCATGCGGCCTGTGAATTCGTCAATCAGCATCACCTCGCCATCGCGCACGATGTAATCTTTATCGCGGGTGAACAGTTTATGCGCGCGCAGGGCTTGGTTGATGTGATGCACAATGGTCGTGCTTTCAGGATCGTACAGTGATTGCCCCGCAGGCAGCACTTCGGCCTTGCTCAGCAAATCTTCCATCACCTCGTTACCTTCTTCGGTGTAGGTGGCGGTGCGGGCCTTTTCGTCCAGCTTGAAATGCTCTTCGGTCAATTGCGGGATTAGTTTATCGACCTGTTGATAAAGGGCCGAGCGGTCATCCGATGGGCCAGAGATAATCAGCGGCGTGCGCGCCTCGTCCACCAGAATACTGTCGACCTCGTCCACGATGGCAAAGGCATGGCCGCGCTGGGCCATATCATCCAAATTGCCCTTCATGTTATCGCGCAGATAGTCAAAGCCAAGCTCGTTATTGGTCGCATAGGTTATGTCGGCGCGGTAGGCGGCGCGCTTTTCCGCGTCACCCTGAAATGGCACAACAACGCCCGTGGTCAGGCCAAGGTCTGCGTAAACCTTACCCATCCATTCGGCATCGCGGCGGGCCAGATAATCGTTCACCGTAACCACATGCACGCCGCGACCTGTCAGCGCGTTCAAATAGGCGGGGAAGGTTGCAACCAGCGTTTTGCCCTCGCCCGTGCGCATTTCGGCAATATTGCCTTGGTGCAGGAAAATACCGCCCATCAGTTGCACGTCAAAGGCGCGCAGACCCAGCGCGCGGCGGGCCCCTTCGCGGCAATTGGCAAAGGCTTCGGGCAGTATCGCATCCAGACTTTCGCCGCCTGTTTGCACCCGCGCTTGGAACTCGGCCGTCTTGGCCTTGATCCCCTCATCGCTAAGGGCGGCATATTCGGCCTCTAGCGCGTTGATCTTGTCCACAAGTGGCCGCACAGATTTGACCAAGCGATCGTTTGGCGTGCCAAACAGTTTGCGCATCAGCGCCCCGAACCCCAGCATATTTTCCTCGCCAGATCGTTTCTAACATAATTGTGTGCCGCGTTACTCTTGCCCGCGCCTTTGCCCTTGCCTAGAAGGGCGGCAGACACAGCTTCTGATCTGCGACTGTCGCGATGTAAGGGCTGGCACGGGTATAGTCAACGCCGCGCAAAGATGCGGGCCTTTGAGGAGAAGTTTGATGGCGAAATCGCACCTATTTTTGGCGGCGCTGGCAGTGGGCGCGGCGCTGTCTACAGCCGCGCTGGCCCAAGATAATTCGGCCGCAACAGTGGTGGCCAAGGTTAATGGGGTGGAAATTACACTGGGCCATATGATTGCCGCGCGCGCGGCATTGCCCGAGCAGTATAAATCCCTGCCCAATGAGACGTTATTCACAGGGATTTTGGATCAGCTGATCCAACAAACCGCGCTAGAGCAAACAGTTGAGGGCAAGCTAAAACTGGCCGATCAGTTGCAATTGGATAATTCGCGCCGCGATTATCTGTCGAACGTGGCGCTGACGGCGGTTGTTTTGGGCGCAGTAACGGACGAGGCGCTGCAAGCCGCCTATGACGAACGGTTCAAAGATTACGCCCCACAAAAAGAATTCTCCGCCGCCCATATTTTGGTGGACGCCGAAGAAAAAGCCAATGAATTAAAGGCCCAGCTGGACGGCGGGGCCGATTTTGCAGAACTGGCCAAGGCCAATTCCACCGATACAGGTTCGGGCGCGAATGGCGGCGATTTGGGCTGGTTCGGTATGGGCCAAATGGTCAAGCCCTTTGAAGATGCAGTTGTGGCGGCAGAAATTGGCAAAGTGGCAGGGCCGATCAAGTCAGATTTCGGCTGGCATCTGATTTTGGTCAAAGAAACCCGCATTGCGGAAAAGCCAACGCTGGACGCGATGCGCGAAGAATTGGCGAGCGAGTTGCAAAACCGCGCGATTGATGCCCATATCAAAACGGTGACCGAAGCGGCCACGGTGGAACGTATGGCCGAAGGCGTTGACCCTGCCCTGCTGTCTGACACGGCACTGCTGGAAAAGTAACGCAAGATTGAACGCAGGTAGGGCGATTGTGGGGGGCGAGATGGCCAAGAAAGATTGGAAAGCCAAAGCCAAAGCTTTGAAAAAGCAAATCGAGGCGCTGATGGGCGGGGCTGCCCCCGCCGCCGCCGCAAAATCGGCCAAGCCCGTATCGCCCCTTGCCCCTGCCGCATTTCCCGCCCTGCCCCATATTGCGGGCGTGGAATTTGCTGCCATTGAGGCGGGGATAAAGTATCAAAATCGCAAAGATGTGATGTTGGTGCGCCTGTGCGGGGGCACGCAAATGGCGGGGGTGTTTACCCGTTCGACCACGCGGTCAGCCTGCGTGCGCGCCTGCCAAGACAGCCTTGCCGCCAAGGTGCCCGCGGGCGCGGGGGCGGCTATTCTGGTCAATTCGGGCAATTCCAACGCCTTTACGGGGGCGGCTGGGGATAGGTCTGTTTCGGCCATCACCACGGCTGTGGCCGATGCGCTGGGACTGCCTGCGGCGCGCGTTTTTACATCATCCACGGGCGTGATTGGCGAGCCGTTGCCGCATGACAAAATCACCGCCATTGTGCCAGAATTGGTCAAGGGTCTGCGCGGCGATGCCATCGATATGGCGGCGCTGGCGATGATGACAACCGACACCTTCCCTAAGGGTGCTGCGGCCACAGTGCAGGCCGAAGGCGGCGTTGTGAATATTGCGGGCATTGCCAAAGGGTCGGGCATGATCGCCCCCGATATGGCCACGATGCTGGTCTATATCTTTACCGATGCCAAAATTTCCGCCGCCAATTTGCAAAAAATCCTGTCGCGCAATGTGGAGGGTACTTTTAACTCGATCACAGTGGACAGCGATACGTCTACCTCTGACACCTTGCTGCTGGCGGCCACGGGCATGTCGCCTGCTGCCGAGTTGAAGGGCGAGGCGCTGAAGGCGTTTGAGGCGGCGCTGCGCGGGGTGATGGCGAACCTTGCCCATCAGGTTGTGCGCGATGGCGAAGGCGCGCGCAAATTTGTCGAGGTGCGCCTGACGGGGGCGGCAAGCGACCATGACGCGAAACTTGCCGCCTTTGCGATTGCCAATTCGCCCTTGGTCAAAACCGCGATTGCGGGCGAGGATCCGAACTGGGGCCGCATCGTGGCCGCCATTGGCAAATCTGGCGCGGCGGCTGAACGCGACCGCCTGACGATTAAATTTGGCGATATTTTGGTGGCGCAAAAAGGCTGGCGCAACCCGCGCTACCGCGAGGAAGACGGGGCGGCCTATATGAAACAGCCCGAATTGGTGATTGCGGTTGATCTGGGCATGGGCCGCGCCAAGCGGACGGTTTGGACATGTGATTTAACATCGCGCTATATCGAAATTAACGCGGATTATCGGTCTTGAGGCTGCTGCTGGTCACAGCCGTTGCCCTGATTGACATGGATGGCCGTATTCTGCTGGCCCAGCGGCCAGAGGGAAAGTCACTCGCGGGCCTATGGGAATTTCCAGGCGGCAAGGTTGAAGCGGGCGAGACGCCAGAAGCCGCGCTGATCCGCGAGCTGCGCGAGGAATTGGGGATAGACACCAAGGAATCCTGCCTTGCGCCGCTGACCTTTGCCAGCCATTCCTATGATGATTTTCATCTGCTGATGCCGCTGTTTGCCTGCCGCCGTTGGCAGGGCATACCCACCCCGCGCGAAGGGCAAACGCTGGCTTGGGTGCGGGCAAGCGATCTGCGCAATTACCCCATGCCGCCTGCCGATATTCCATTGATCCCAATCCTACGCGATTGGCTATAATTTTACTTCAATTGCACATTATTATCTGCCCTTTTGCGCACCTTCATAAAGCGAGCGTTAGGATTTATCTTGTAACCCTAGGGTGCAAGAAAGGAGATGCAACATGCTAAGAACAATTTCTATTGGAAGCTGCGTATCTATCCAAGGGCTGATGGTGGGCCAGCTTGCAGATGGAAAGATTAAAATCGTGGTCGATGACAAAACCTATGTCGGAACGCCAGTGACCGCGATGGCGCGCGCTTCGTAAGAAGATGGCAGCACAGATTATAAACAAAAAGGCCAGCTGAAAAGCTGGCCTTTTTCATTGCCAGTGCAAGCGGCCCTTAGGCCAGCTTGCGCTGAATTTCTTCACGTTCAAAGATTTCGATCACGTCGCCTTGGCGAATGTCTTCATAGCGTTCAAACGCCATGCCACATTCTTGGCCAGACTGCACTTCTTTGACTTCGTCCTTATAGCGTTTCAGCGTTTTCAGCGTGCCTTCGTGGATGACAACGTTGTCACGCAGCAAACGCACGCCCGCACTGCGGCGCGCAATGCCTTCGGTTACGATACAGCCCGCCACTTGGCCGATGCCTGTCACCTTGAACACCTCTTTGATCTGCGCATAACCGATAAACGTCTCGCGCACTTCGGCCTTTAGCAGGCCTGATGCTGCGGCTTTGATGTCATCGACCAGATCATAGATGATCGAATAATAGCGAATTTCGACACCCTTTTGGTGCGCCGAATTGCGGGCAGATGCGTTGGCACGCACGTTAAAGCCGATGATCGGGCAATTGCTGGCCTCGGCCAGACCCACATCGGTATCGGTGATCGCGCCCACGCCGTAAGTCAGAACGCGCACGCGCACCTCGTCGTTGCCAACCTTTTCAAGGGCTTGCACGATGGCTTCGGCGCTGCCCTGCACATCGGCCTTGACCAATACGGGCAGTTCGGCAACCGACTGGTCTGCCTTGGCCTTGGCCATAAGCTGTTCCAGCGTGGTGGCAGCGCCAGCGGCGGCGCGCTTATCCTTGGCGGTTTTTTCGCGGTAATCGGCGATTTCGCGCGCCTGAGCTTCGGTTTCCACCACGTCCAACGTATCGCCCGCCGATGGCGTGCCTGACAGGCCCAGCACCTCGACAGGAACCGAAGGGCCTGCCTCGTCAATCCGCTCGCCCTTGTCATTGACCAGCGCGCGCACCTTGCCCCACTGCTGGCCAACAACAAAAATGTCGCCCTTGCGCAGGGTGCCATTGCGCACCAGAACGGTGGCAATCGGGCCACGGCCCACGTCCAGCTTGGCCTCGATCACCGCGCCAGATGCAGCGCGGTTCGGGTTGGCGCGCAGTTCCAGAATTTCGGCCTGCAACGCGATGGCTTCCAAAAGGTTATCCAGCCCCAGCCCCGTTTTGGCCGACACCTCAACGTCTTGCACTTCGCCCGACATCGCTTCGACAACGATTTCGTGCTGCAACAGATCGGTCCGCACTTTGGTTGGGTCTGCGCCGTGTTTGTCCATCTTGTTGATGGCCACAATCATCGGCACTTTGGCGGCCTTGGCATGGGCAATCGCCTCGATGGTTTGGGGCATAACGGCATCATCAGCCGCAACCACCAGAACCACAATATCCGTCACCTGCGCCCCGCGCGAGCGCATGGATGTAAACGCCGCGTGACCAGGGGTATCAAGGAAGGTCAGCTTCGCGCCGCCATCCGTTGTCACCTGATAGGCACCAATATGCTGGGTAATGCCGCCCGCCTCGCCCGAGACGACATTGGCCTTGCGGATCGCATCCAGAAGCGAGGTTTTGCCGTGGTCAACGTGGCCCATGATCGTGATGATCGGCGGGCGCACTTGCATATCTTCGGGCGCGTCTTTGATCGTCTCGATCGCCTGCTCCACGTCCGAATCGGACACGCGCACGGTTTTGTGGCCAAATTCTTCGATCACCAGTTCGGCAGTGTCTGCATCAATGGCTTGGTTCATCGTCACCATCATGCCCATTTTCATCAGGCTTTTCACCACATCAGCGGCGCGTTCGGCCATGCGGTTGGCCAGTTCTGAAACCACAATGGTTTCAGGCAGTTGCACATCGCGCACTTGCTTTTCTGGCTTGTCAAAGCCCATCGCCTTTTGGCGGGCTTTTTCCTGTTTGCGCTTGATCGCAGCCAGCGAACGTGTGCGCCCGCCCTCGCCCGACAGCGCCTCGTTCAGCGAAAGTTTGCCCGAACGGCGGCCGTCATCGCCTTTGGCTTTGGCGTTACGCTCGCGCTCTTCGCGTTCGCGGTCGGTTTTGCGCGGCGCGGCAAGGCCAGGCTTGGCCCCCATCGGCGCGCGGGCAATTGGATCGTCGGCGGCTGGGGGCGCGGCGGGGGCGGGACGCCCACCATTCGTGCTGCGCTCGGCTGGCTTTTCTGGTGCGGGTGGCTGGCGGCGCGTGGTGCCCAGCACATCGGCCTTGCGGGCAGCTGCTGCGGCAATAGCTGCGGCTTCCGCCTCGGCCTTGGCGCGGGCCTCGTCTTCGGCCTTGGCGCGCAGAGCAATCGCGCGCTCGCGGTCTTCGCGTTCTTTCGTCTCGGCCTCTTCGCGCTTGCGCGCGCGCTCTTCATCGCGGGCGCGATCTTCGACAGCGCGGCGGGCGTTATCTTCTGCCTCGCGCGCTTTGGCAACCTTTAGTGCGGCCAAACGGCGTTCCATTTCCGCATCGGAAATGCCCGCAGGGCGCTTGCTTGGGTCGCCATAATTGGGGTTTGGCGTGGACACAGCAGCCCCCCCCGCAGCGGGCTTGCCCGCCACAGTTGGCACCACAACGCGCTTGCGTTTGGTTTCGACCACCACGCTTTTGGTTCGGCCATGGCTGAAGCTTTGCTTCACCTGTCCAGAACGCGGAGCGCCACCCAAGCCTAGGGGTTTTTTGCCGTCAGAATCGGTCATGCGTCTTTCGTATCCTTTTCGGCGGGAATTCCGCCATTTTGCAATGTGGCCGCATCACGCAAACCCCATAGCCTTGCTGCGTCCTCTACTACACGAGACGTGAGTCCGCCAGCGGCAAGCGCGGCGTGTATCGCACGTTCGCGGCCAAATGCCAAACCCAATTCCTGCGCAGTTAGAAAACCAATAAAGCGCCCCTCGCCTTCGGGCGCGCGAAGTTTCGTCTTGCCCCGTTCAGACCCGTCTGCCGCCTGTATCAGCAGCACAGCCTT
>JAIXVS010000056.1 GCA_027482795.1 Rhodobacter sp. | reverse complement strand
CGGCGATAACGCCGCCGCCATGCGTTATACCGAAGTGCGGATGGACAAGCCCGCGGCCTTTTTGCTGGCCGATATCGAAAAAGAAACTGTTGATTTTCAAGATAATTATGATGGCAAAGACCGCGAGCCGACTGTGCTGCCCGCGCGTTTTCCCAATATGCTGGTCAATGGTGCGGGCGGTATCGCCGTGGGCATGGCCACCAATATCCCGCCCCATAACTTGGGCGAGGTGATCGACGGCACTTTGGCCATGATCGAAAACCCAGATATCAGCCTTGGGGCGTTGATGGACATCATCCCTGCCCCCGATTTCCCCACGGGCGGGCTGATTTTGGGGCGCTCTGGCGCGCGCAAGGCCTATATCGAAGGGCGCGGATCGGTGATTATTCGCGCCAAAACCCATATCGAGGAAATCCGCAAAGACCGCTGGGCGATTGTCATTGATGAGATTCCCTATCAGGTGAACAAATCTCGCATGATCGAGATTATCGCCGAAATGGTGCGCGACAAACGCATCGAAGGCATCGCCCATGTCCAAGACGAATCCGACCGCATTGGTGTGCGCGTGGTGGTCGAACTGAAACGCGATGCCACGGCGGATGTGGTGCTGAACCAATTGTTCCGCTTTACCCCGATGCAAACCAGCTTTGGCTGCAACATGCTGGCGCTCAATGGCGGGCGGCCAGAACAATTGTCGCTGGCCGATTTTCTGCGCCATTTCATCACCTTCCGCGAAGAAGTTGTGGCGCGCCGCACAGCCTTTGAATTGCGCAAAGCGCGCGAGCGCAGCCATATTCTGTGCGGCCTTGCGGTGGCCGTGTCTAACGTGGACGAGGTGGTGGCGACCATCCGATCCAGTGCCGATCCGTCCGAGGCGCGCGAACGCCTGATGACCCGCCGCTGGCCTGCGGGGGAAATCATCCCCTATATCAAGCTGATTGATGACCCGTCGCACCCCGTGAACGAGGACGGCACCTATAACCTGTCCGAAATTCAAGCCCGCGCGATTTTGGATTTGCGCCTGCAACGCCTGACGGCACTGGGCGTGAATGAGATTACAAACGAATTGCAGGAACTGGCTGCCAAGATCAAAGATTACCTTGAAATTTTGGGTTCGCGCGAGCGGATCATGGCGATCATTTCCGACGAGCTGCGCGAAGTGAAAACCGCCTTTGCCGTGCCCCGCCGCACCGAAATCGTCGACTGGGGCGGCGATATGGACGATGAAGATCTGATCGAGCGCGAGGATATGGTCGTGACCATCACGAGCGGAGGCTATATCAAACGCACCAATCTGGCCGAGTTTCGCGCGCAAAATCGCGGCGGCAAGGGGCTGTCATCGATGGCCACCAAGGAAGACGATGTTGTCACCACGCTGTTCGTGGCCAACACCCACACGAACCTTTTGTTCTTCACCACCGATGGCATGGTGTATAAGCTGAAAACATGGCGCCTGCCGTTGGCGGGGCGCACGGCCAAGGGCAAGGCGATGGTCAATATCCTGCCCATCGCGCAGGGTATTTCCATTGCAGCCCTGATGCCTGTTGACGCACCAGAGGAAGATTGGGACAACCTGCAAATTGTATTTGCCACATCAGACGGCGATGTGCGGCAGAACGATTTGTCTGATTTTGTGAACGTCAAACGCAACGGCAAAATCGCCATGAACCTGCCCGAAGGCGTGTCTTTGGTGAACGCCGCCATTGCGGACGAGAATGACGATATCATGCTGGTCACCGCGCTTGGCCGCGCGATCCGCTTCCCCACCACAGAAATTCGCGTGTTCAAATCGCGCGGGTCAACGGGCGTGCGCGGGATACGTTTGCAGGGCGAGGATAAGGTCGTGTCGATGTCCATCATTCGGCATTTCGAGGCAGACCCAGCCGAACGCGAAGCCTATCTGAAACAGCGCCGCCTGATGGCGGGGGTGACAGAAGATGAGGTCGAGGCTGACGAAGATGACGAAGCCGTGGCCGAAGGGCAGCTTTCCCCCGAACGCTATGCCGAAATGTCGGCGGCAGAAGACCTGATTTTGACCATCACCGCAGGCGGGGCGGGCAAGCTTTCGTCATCCCACGGCTACCCCGTGCGCGGGCGCGGCGGCATGGGCGTGATGGCAATGGACAAGGCGATGCGCGGCGGGCAATTGGTTGCATCTTTCCCGGTAGTCATGTCCGATCAGATCATGCTGGCCACATCCACGGGCCAATCCATCCGCGTGCCTGTGGATCAGATTTCCTTCCGTTCGCGTGCTGCGGGCGGGGTGAAAGTGTTCAGCGTTGGCGCAGGTGAGGAAGTGGTGTCCGTCGCCCGCGTGGCCGAGCAGGAAGAGGAATGATCGAGGTTTTGCAAGGGCGGCTGGCCGAACTGGCCGCCCTTGGCCAGACCATCACCTACGGCGATTTGGCGCGGGAAATGGCCCTGCCCACCCCTGCCATTCAAACCCTGACCATCATGTTGGAAAACCTGATGGATCAAGACGCGGCAGCAGGCCGCCCCTTTCTGGCCGCCGTGCTAGAGGGGCGTTTGGGCGATGGGTTGCCCTCCCTTGGCTTTTTCGAAAAGGCGGCGGAACTTGATGCCAACCTGACCAGCGACCCCGCCGCATTTGTGGCGGATCAGCGCGCGGCGCTGCAAAATTTCTATTCTGTCAAATAAAAACATCGTTTGTTCTGCGCGCATTTGCACATAAAGCCGTGCGTTTCATCCAATATGCACCATAGCGCCCATGCGTTACCCTTTGCCCGCTGACCCTGCCGCAAGTGCGGGGCATTTTGGGAAACAAAAGGAAGACAATCATGGACGGACTGAACAAGTATATCCCCCTGATCTCGCGCATTTTGCTGGGTCTGATTTTCGTTTTGGCTGGCTTTGGCAAGCTGATGGATCCTGCTGGCAATGCGGGCTATGTCGCATCGGGCGGCCTGCCTGGGTTCTTTGTATGGCCTGCCATGGCGCTAGAACTGCTGGGCGGCATCGCGCTGATCATCGGGTTCAAGGCGCGCTGGGTTGCGCTAGCACTGGCTGGCTTTAGCCTGCTGGCGGCGGTTCTGTATCACAACAACTTTGCCGACCAAGTGCAGATGATCATGTTCCTAAAGAACCTTGCCATCGCGGGTGGTTTGCTGATGGTTTATGTGCACGGCGCTGGCAAATACGCCGTAGACAAGTAAGTTTGGCTTTGCGTTTATCAGTTTCGGGCGGCCCTTCTGGGCCGCCCTTTTTCATGCTATTTCAGCCAGTTGTCGTAATCTGACACCAGCAAATGCGTGGGGGCGACATCCTCAATAATCTCGGCAAAGCGGCCAATCGGTTCGCGGAACACATTGTCGGTGACATCATCGTTCACGGTCGAAACCTCGCCAATCAGCACATCGCCGCCCTCGCCCCAAAAGGCGTGCCAATCGCCGGGCATTAGGGTAACCGACTCTCCGGGGGCAAGTTTCAACTTATCGCCGGGCTTATAGGGCCGCTCAATCCCATCGCAGCGCACCATACCGCCGCGATCTTCGGCAAAATTGCCGTGATCGTCTGATCCGAACAATTCCACCACCAGCGTGGCCCCGCCGCGATTGATGATATCCTCGGCCTTAATCACATGGGTGTGCATCGGCGATAGCTGATCTTGACGGGAAATCAGCAGTTTTTCGGCGTAACACATGCCGCCGCCGCGCTGCAAATCTGCAAGTTCGCCGTTGCGCAGGGTGAACAGGAACAGGCCCATTTCATCAAACCGCCCCTGCCCGTAATCGGTGATATCCCAGCCGCAGCGGCCAGAAATAACCCGCGCCGCGACATCCTTCTTGGCCTTGAATTGGTCAGGCGTCCAATTGGCAAAGGGCGGCAAGACGAAGCCGTAGTGGCGGATCATCTCATCCGCTGCGCCCATAATCTCGTTAATGCGTGATCGTTTCATAACCTTCTCCCGTTATCGGGGCCGTCCCGATTTTGGGGGATGTTAGCGGTATCAGCCCGCGCAGGAAAGGGGGTCTTGCCCCCCCAAAACCTCGCCGCGCGCCCAAGCGCGGGCGGCATCGCCGAATGCGGTGAACAAGGGGCGCGAGACGCTGTCATTTTCGGCGTTAAATTCAGGGTGCCATTGCACGGCCAGCGTAAAGCCCCGCGCGCCTGACACATAAATCGCCTCTGGCGTGCCATCGGGGGCGTGGCCATCGATCACAATGCGCGGGCCTGCGTCTTTGATACCTTGGCCGTGCAGCGTGTTGGTCATCACCTCACCCGCGCCCATCAGGCGGGCAAAGACTCCGCCTTTGGTGAACTGCACCGTATGGCGCAGGGCAAACACCTCTTCCAGCGTGCCATCGGGGGGCATACGGTGGTTCATACGGCCAGGCAATTCGCGAATTTCAGGGTGCAACGTGCCGCCCATGGCCACGTTCACCTCTTGAAACCCACGGCAAATGCCAAGAAAGGGTTGGCCGCGATCCACGCAGGCGCGGATCAACGGCAGGGTAATGGCATCACGGCCACGGTCGAAATGGCCATGCGCGGGGGTCGCCTCTTCGCCATATTCTTCGGGATGCACGTTCGGCTGCCCACCCGTCAGCAAAAACCCATCACAACTGTCCAGCAAATCTGCCACCTGCGCCGTGCTGGGATCGGTCGGAATAATCAGCGGCACACAGCCCGCCACCGCCAGCACAGCCTGCGCATTCATCAACCCCGACCCATGCACCGCATAACGATGGTTGATCTGATGCAGGTTAGAGATAATGCCGATGATCGGCTTAGTGCGAGACATGGCGCGGCCTGATGTTTTGGTTGCACCCGTTATACCAAGAATTAGGTTAAAGTGAAGGTAACCAAGCCCATAAAATATGACAGATTTGTGATTTGTCTTTCTAGGCCCTGCGCCGCAGACAATTTGCACCAAAAGGAGGCGCTTATGAAACGTTCTGCCATCAAGACCGCACTGATTTGTGCCGCAACAATCGCTGCGATTGGCTTCACCGCAGGCACAGTGCTGGCGCAAGATAAGGTCGATCATTCCGCGCATGGCGGCCACAGCATGTCCAGCGCGCCATGGGCGATGGCCTATGACGCGGCCAATGCTGTGATGCATGAAGGTATGGCGATTAGCTATTCGGACAATCCAGACCTTGATTTTGCCCGCGCTATGCTGGCCCATCACCAAGGGGCCGTGGCCATGGCGCAAATCCAATTGCAGCACGGAACTGATCCCGAAATGCGCGCACTGGCGCAGGCGATTATCGATGCCCAAGCCGCCGAGATTGCGCAAATGCAGGCCTTTATCGCCAAACTGGGCGGCTGATAGGGCCAGAGCGCATCGCGCTTTGCGCGGGCGGGCAAAACAAGGCAGACTTGCCCAATGAGCCAGCCCGCCAGCCCGCGCAACAATCTAATCGGCATTGCCTTTATGCTGGGGGCCATGGCCAGCCTGCCGTTTATTGATGTGTTTGCCAAGCTTCTGGGCGCGGGCGGCATTCCAATTGTGCAAATCGCCTTTGCCCGCATGGCCTTTGGCGCGCTGACCACCCTGCCCTTTGCCCTGCGCGCAGGCCCCGTGCGCAGCCTTTGGCCGCAGCAGTTTTGGGTACATGCCCTGCGCGCGGCGCTGTTGTCGGGCGCGACGTTTTTGTTTTTCTCCAGCCTGAAAACCCTGCCCATTGCCGATGCTTTGGCGATTTTCTTTGTGCAGCCCATTATCGTCACCGCCCTTGGCGCGCTGATCCTGCGCGAGGCGGTGGACGCGCGGCGTTGGGGCGCGGTGGGTCTGGGATTTGTCGGGATATTGGTGATCTTGCGGCCGTGCATGGTGGCCATTTCGGCGGGCAGCCTGCTGGCGCTGGGTGCAGGGGTGGCGCTGGCGCTGTATTTCCTGCTGTCGCGCTGGGTGGCGGGCGGGGCATCGGCGATTGCGGTGACCTTCCAAACCAACATGATCGCGGCAGTGGCACTGGCCTGCCTGATGCCATGGGTTTGGATGCCCCCCACCCCCAACCAATGGGCCATGTTGGCCGCATTAGGCGCGATTGCCAGCTTTGGCCATTTTCTAATTTTGCGCGCCTATGATCATGCCGAAGCCAGTCTTTTGGCCCCGCTGGCCTATAGTGAAATGATTATGGCAACGGTTCTGGGCTGGCTGGTTTTTGGCGATTTTCCAGACGGTTACACCTTTGCAGGGGTTGGAATACTGCTGGCTGCCGCCTTGGTTTTGGCGTGGCCCGCATCTGCGCGCGCGCGCATTTAAAGGCCCGCTGCGCGCCTTGCGCCCCTGCCCCCGCAGGATTAAGTAGGCGTCATGGACGCGCCGCCCCCCAACCTGACACGCCGCTTTTGGCGCGACTATCTGCGCCCCGAATGGGGTTGGCTGGGGTTTGGTTTTGGCCTGATGATGATCGAAGGGGCGGCGCTGGGGGCGCTGTCATATCTGCTAAAGCCCCTGTTTGACCAAGTGTTCAAACCCGGCGGACAAGAGGCGCTGGTTTGGGTGGGCGGGGCGATCTTTGCCCTTTTCGCGGTGCGCGCTGTTTGCGTTGTCGCTGCGCGCACATTGATGTCATCTATCGAACAGCGGGTGTCCGCGCGGATGCAAAACGGTCTTTTGGCGCATATTTTGCGGCTGGATCAGGGGTTCTTTCACGATCATTCCCCGGGCGCGCTGATTGAACGGGTGCAGGGCGATACGCTGGCGGTGCAGGGGCTGTGGACATCGGTTGTCACGGGCGTTGGGCGCGATGCGCTGGGGCTGGTCGCGCTGCTGGCGGTAGCGCTGTCTATCGACGTTGTTTGGACATTGGCCGCGCTGATCGGCGCGCCCTTGCTGATTTTGCCATCGGTGCTGGTGCAGCGCTATGTGCGGCGCAAATCGGGCCATATCCGCGACCAAGCGGGCCTGCGTGCCACGCGGCTGGACGAAATTTTTCATGGTATTCAATCGGTTAAACTGAACAGGCTAGAGACGTATCAGACCCAGCGCTACGCCCATGTGCTGGGCAGCATTCAGCGCGCCGAGGTGAAATCAGCCGCGGGGCGCAATTTGATGCCCGCGATGATCGATCTGATTACCGGCCTTGGCTTTTTCGCGGTGCTGTGGATGGCAGGGGATAAAATCGCATCGGGCGCGCGCACGACGGGCGAGTTTATGTCTTTTTTCACGGCCATGTCGCTGACCTTTCAGCCCCTGCGCAGGCTGGGTGAATTGTCGGGCACTTGGACGGTTGCCAAAGCCAGCCTTGCGCGGATTTACGGCCTGCTAGACCGCGCACCGCTGGGCCAGCGACCTGCTGTCAGTTCCGCCCTACCGCAGGGCGCGCCCGAGATTGTGTTTGATAACGTGGTCTTTGCCCATGGCGAGACGCCCGTGCTGCGCGGGCTGTCCTTTCGCGCGCCTGCGGGCAAAGTCACCGCAATTGTTGGGCCATCGGGTGCGGGCAAATCCACGCTGTTTCATCTGCTGACGGGGCTGTACGACCCCAGCGCAGGCCGCATTTTTTGCGGCGGGGTTGATACGCAAACCATCGCCCTGCCCGATCTGCGCGCGCTGTTTGCCTCCGTCGCGCAAGATGCCGCGCTGTTTGACGAAACCCTGCGCGACAATATTCTTTTGGGGCGCGAGGAAAATGCGCTGCACCTATCGGACGCGCTGGCCGCCGCCCGTGTGGACACCTTCCTGCCCAGCTTGCCAAATGGGCTGGACACGCGGGTTGGCCCGCGCGGCAGCGCGCTGTCGGGCGGGCAGCGCCAGCGCGTGGCGATTGCCTGCGCGCTGTATGCCCCTGCCCCCGTGCTGCTGCTGGACGAGGCGACATCCGCGCTGGATGCAGGATCGGAAACCGCCGTGACCGAGGCGCTTACGGCAGCATCAACCGCGCGGGCAGGCGGGCGCACCACTTTGGTCATCGCCCACCGGCTTGCCACCATTCGGCACGCCGACAAAATCCTTGTGCTGGACGCAGGCCGCCTTGCCGAAGAAGGCACGCATGATGAACTGATCGCCAAGGGCGGGATGTATGCCCAGCTTTGCGCGCTGCAATTTGCCAAGGAGTCCACGTGATGCGGAGTATCTTTTCAGTGACGGGCGCAGATGGATTGACCTTTTTACAAGGTCTTTTGTCGGGCGATGTGCTGGGCCTGACGCAAGACGGCATTGTTTATGCCGCATTGCTGACCCCGCAGGGCAAGTATCTGGCGGATATGTTTGTGATTGCGCAAGGCGGGGCGCTGTATTTGGACATGGACACCAGCATTGCCGCCGCGACTGTGCAGCGCCTGAACATGTACCGCCTGCGCGCCGATGTGCAGATTGCGCCCAGTGAGATAGCCGTGTCACGCGGGGTGGATACCCCGCCCGACGGTGCCTTTGCCGACCCGCGCCACGCGGCCCTTGGCTGGCGGTTTTATGGCGCGCCGATTGCGGAGGAAGTGGTCAATTGGGACACAATCCGCGTGGCGCATTTGATTCCCCAAACGGGGATCGAACTGATCCCGAATGACACCTATATCCTAGAAGCAGGGTTTGATCGCCTGAATGGCGTTTCCTTTCGCAAAGGCTGCTATGTGGGCCAAGAGGTAACTGCGCGGATGCGGCATAAGACCGAACTTAAGAAGGGCCTTGTGCGCGTGGCCATCACGGGGGCAGCCCCCATCGGTACGCCCATCATAGCAGGCGGTCGCGCGGCTGGCACTCTGTTTACCCAAAGCGGCGGCTTTGCCCTTGCCCATCTGCGGCTGGATTGGGCGCAGGGCGAGATGACGGCGGGGGATGCAAGAATCACGCTTGCGTAAATTTCCTGCTGACATGATGCTGTCAGCAGGGGCCTGCTATCAGGGGGCATGAGCAAACGTGAAAGGACATCTCATGCCATACCAACCTGAAAACGCCGTCGTTTGGGCCGAAATCCCCGTATCTAACCTTGACGCCTCGGCCAAGTTTTACGCCGAAGTCATGGGCTATGACATGCGCCGCGACAATTCTGGCCACAAACCCGTGGTCGATATTGTGGCACATGGCGTGGCGGGGCATTTGTATGAAGCCCCCCCAGCCCAGCGCGGCACGGGGATGACGCTGCATTTGGCCGTGGACGGCGCGCTGGAAGATGCGCTGACCCGCGCGGCATCGGCGGGGGCTACGCAGACCACCCCCATCATCACCATCCCGCCCGGACGTTTTGCCAAGATCGAAGATCTGGATGGCAATTCCATCGGCCTGTTCCAGCCTGCCTGATGCGCCGCGCGGATCGTCTGTTTATGATTGTCGAACAGCTGCGCCCCGCGCGGCTGGTCACCGCCGAGGCACTGGCGCAGCGGCTAGAGGTGTCAAAACGGACGATCTACCGCGATGTGGCCGATCTGATTGGCGCTGGCGTTCCCATCGAGGGGGCGGCAGGCGTGGGCTATCTGATGCGGGCGGGCTATGATCTGCCGCCGATGATGTTTACGGCGGAAGAGGCTGCCGCCCTTATGGCGGGGGCACGGATGCTACGCGCCTTTGGCGGGGCGGATTTAGGCCGCGCGGCGGGCGAGGCGATGGACAAAATCGCCGCTGTTCTGCCCGAGGGTATGGCCGCCCGCACCGCCGCCCTGCCGCTGCATGTGGTCGGCGGCCAAGACGATGCCACCCGCGCCAAGCTGGACACCATCGACCGCGCCATCACCGCGCACCAATCGCTACACATCACCTATCGCGACACCTCTGGCGCAGATAGCCAGCGCGAGGTGCAGCCAGACTCGCTGTTCTTTTGGGGCAATGTATGGACACTGGGCGCGTTTTGCAATTTGCGCGGGGATGCGCGGATGTTTCGGGTGGATCGCATTTTGGATATGAAAACGGGCGCGGCGTTTTCTGCGGCCCGCGCCCGTGAAATATCTGCCCTAATCACCGCCCGCCGCAGCGAAGAAGCGGGCCGCCCTTAGGCGCGTTCGGAATATTCCATCAATTCGGTATGCACGATGATGTCTTCATCCGTGCCAATGAACGGCGGCACCATGATGCGCAGGCCGTTGTCCAAAATTGCGGGCTTGTAGCTGGAGGTGGCCGTCTGCCCCTTTTGCACAGGCTCGGTATCCACCACTTTGCAGCGCACTTTTTGGGGCAGCGTCACGTTCAGGGCTTCTTCACCAAAATAGTTGATGGTCGCCGTCATGCCGTCTTGCAAAAACGGGCGGCGATCGCCCAACAGTTCGGCATCAATTTCCACCTGTTCAAAGGTTTCGGCATCCATGAACACCAGCCGCCCATCGGTTTCGTACAAAAACTGCTGGTCTTTGTTTTCCAGCTCGACCCGTTCAACCTTGTCTTCCGAACGGAACCGTTCGTTCAGTTTGCGCCCATCGCGCAGGTTTTTCAATTCGACCTGCGCAAAAGCCCCGCCTTTGCCAGGTTTGACATGGTTGACCTTGACCGAGGCCCAAAGCCCCCCATCATGTTCGATGATGGTTCCAGGCTTGATTTCGTTTCCGTTGATCTTGGGCATTGTGGCAAAACCTTGACAAAATGTTGAAGGAAAAATCAAATGCTCTATATATGGGGAGTAGCGGGCCCGCAAGCAAACTAAATGCAGTGGCGACGAATTACAGCTATGCGCCACGCGCATGG
>JAIXVS010000257.1 GCA_027482795.1 Rhodobacter sp. | reverse complement strand
AGAGCGCTTGAATGGCATTCAAGAGGTCGGGAGTTCGATCCTCCCTGGCTCCACCAATCTTCAAAACCCGCCTCTTGGCGGGTTTTTTGTTTTTACCGCGCTGAAAATAATAGTCCATAGGTTAATGCATCTATCCTAAAAGACAGGGTAATTTATCCATAATCGTGCGGTCATCCCCCGCCTTGCCATTATACTGTGCCTATTAGAACCTGATGATGTTTTGGGGGTGGTTTTGAAAGTAGATACAGTTACCTTAGACCCAGCCGCGCTTGACCCCAGCTTTGATTTTGTGTTTCGCGATTTTGAACGTTCAAAATTGGGACAAATTCGCGAGCTGCTCGCCGCCGATAACGGGGCATTGTCGCTGATCTATTTTGCTGTGGTGGTGTTTTGGACAGTGGCCCTAAGTTATGGCGCGTTTATGTATGGCCACGCAGGATTTGCCGTCAACCTGTCCCCTCATGTGGCTTATTATACGTTGATCATTGGGGTGATGCTGTATCCAATTTCACGTGTTTGGATACCGCTGGCCGCTTTTAGCGCCGTATATTTTATCCCGTTTCTGTTGCATCACTCTGACGGCACCTCTTGGATACATCTGGGCAGAAATTCGCCTGAACTTATTGTTGCAATATATCTATATCATATCGTCTCGGGCACCGCGATTGCTGTGCTGTCGATGTTAATCGTGCGCCGCCTGCAACATTTGGCACCGCCTTATAGCATCGATTTGGTTACAGTTCTGGCGCTGTACTTTGTGTTCGTGGCATTCTGCGCGCTGCAAACATGGGTGTTTTGGCAAACGGCACAAGCCTTGCCCATAGATACGCGCCTTGATCTGGGTTTTGGCCCCAACTATTTGCCCGCCACAGCCGAACGGGTCATAAAGGGCGGGGTGGTGGCCAGCGGCTTTTTGCTGGGCGTTTTCGAGGTGTCTTCGCGCCGCGCGCTTGTGCTGGGAATTGTTGCGTCCACCGCGTTTCTTGCCCTTGCAATCTTGCATGGCGCGGGTCTGGAATTGCACCAAACCTTGGACGTGTGCCTTTTGGCGCTGTTGCTGATAACCGCCCTGCCGAACAAAATTGCGATGACAGCCTGCATCATCGGCATTCCAATATATTCTGCACTGACGGGAACTTTTGTCTCGACCGCCCATTTAAGCGACCCTTTGCAAACCAAGCTGGAATATCTGGCGTTGGCCATGTTGACCCTGATCGTGCTTGCGCCCACATTGCGCGCGCATACCCTGCATCTGCTGCGTCAACGCGAGGCGGCAATGCGGCGGCTGTCGATGGTGCGCGACTTTGCCAATGTGGGGCTGATGTCGTTTAACCTATGCCGCCGTGCCTTTCGCACCGACGCTTCGGTGCAGCGTATCTTGTCGACCAAACCGCTCGGCTCGGTCGATGAATTTGTCGCCCTGTTCGACGCCAAAGATCAGGCAGACCTGCGCCTTGCCTTATCTGGGCAGACAGTGGGCAGCGTCAACCTAACCCTATCGCGCCATTTGGATGGAACAGCGCAAGTGCTGCGCATTTGCCTGTGGTTTGAAGCTGCGCCCAGCGGCGAAAAGGTGGCTTACGGCCTTGTGCTGGATGTGACGGGCGAGCACGAGAAAGAACGCGCCCTAGAGGAAACCTTGGCCGAATTGTCATCGCGGCAGGAACGGCAGCGCCAGTTGTTTTCCATTGTCTCGCACGAGCTGCGCACCCCAGCATCGGTGGTGTCGATGCTGATCGATGAATTGCCGCACCGCCATGTGCCCGTAAAGCTTCGCAAACAGCTGCGCGAGGGGATTGACCAATTGCTCAGCACCCTTGCCGATATGCGCCAAACGGTGAACCCATCGCAAAACCTGCCCATCACGCGCACGGCCTATTCCCCAGCCGAACTGGCCGATTCGGTGCGCAATATGTTCGCGCAAATCGCGCGCGAGGCGGGCATGACCATTCATTTGCCCCTCAGCGATGCCGCGCGCCTGCCCCGCCTTGGCGATCAGTTGCGCCTGCGCCAAGCCCTATCGAACATGCTGCGCAACGCGATCATTCATTCCAAAGGCAGCGCCATTACCCTGCGGTTTGATGCTGTTATGGCTGGCGGGCAGCCCATCAGCCGATGGACAATCACCGATAACGGCGTTGGCATTGCGGCCGATCAGGTCGAACGCCTGTTCCAAGCCTTTGAACGCGGCGCGCAAGACCCCAATAACCCTGTCGATGGCAGCGGGCTTGGCCTGTATATCGCCAAATCTTCTATCGAAATACTGGGCGGCACGATCACCCATTTCACGCCAGTGGGGGGCGGCACGGGGTTTATGATCGAGCTGCCAGAAGAAATTGTTCCCGATCAGTCCCCTGCCCTGCCCCCTGCGGCAGTGATTGCCAAAAAGCAGGCCCGCTATCCCAATATCTATGTGCTGCTGGCCGAAGATAACGCATTGGTTGCCGAGGTGACGATGGCCAAGCTGGCCCGCTTTGTGGGCCGTGTTGAATTGGCCTGCAACGGGGCCGAGGCGCTGGCAAAAATTGCCTCCGATCCGCCAGACCTGCTGATTACCGATTTGTTTATGCCCGAAATGGCAGGCGATGCCCTAACTGCCGCGCTGCGCGCCGCTGGCAACACCATGCCGATTGTCGGCCTAACCGCCGCCGCTGTGGGCGATGACATTCACCGCTTTGAAGATGCGGGGGCGACCGCCGTTATGGTCAAACCCCTAGATATCACCGCTATTCGCGAGGTGATCGAAGACATCGCGCAGCGCAAAGGCAAACGCCCCACGCGCGCCAAATCTAAGGTAAGGGCGGCCTAGCGGCGGCCCAATGCCTTAACCCTTTTTCTTGGCCTCAAGCGCGTCGATCCGCGCGGCCAGCGCGGCATTTTCTTCGCGGGCCTTTTGCGCCATGGCGCGCACCGCGTCGAATTCTTCGCGCGTTACAAAATTACGCTCGGCCATCCAACGGTCGATAAAGCCTTTCATGGCGGTTTCGGCCTCGGTCTTGGCACCCTGCGCCACGCCCACGGCATTGGTCATCAGTTTGGACAGATCGTCAAAAATCTTATTCCCGCCTTGCATGAGTGCGCCCTTTCAAAGCTGCGTGCCTGAAGTGGTATATGGGCGCAATGGCATCGGATGCAAGGGCGCGGCGCGTTGACAAGTGCCGCGCAATTCCCGACAAAGCTGCCAAACAGGCAGGAGCCCGCAATGCCCTATATTCCCTTTCCCAATATCTCGCCCGACGTGTTTTCACTGACCATCGGCGGGGTGACGCTTGCGCTGCGCTGGTATGCGCTGGGGTATATCATAGGGCTGCTTGCGGGCTGGAAGCTGATCGAGGTGATGCTGGCCCGCCCCGCGCTGTGGTCTGGCCCCGCCCCCATGGCAAAAGGCGCGGCAGAGCGGCTGCTGACATGGGTGATCTTTGGCGTGATCTTGGGCGGGCGCATGGGCTATGTGCTGTTTTATCAGCCCAGCCAATTTGCCCAAAACCCCTTGTCCATTTTGTATGTCTGGCAGGGCGGCATGGCCTTTCACGGCGGGTTTTTGGGGGTTGTGGTTGCGGGCCTGTGGTTTGCCCGCAACGAAAAGGTCTCTCCCCTAGCTTTGGGCGATCTCATGGCTGCCGTTGCCCCGATTGGCATTTTTCTGGTACGGATCGCGAATTTTATCAATGCCGAGTTGTGGGGCCGCCCCACAACCGTGCCATGGGGCGTTGCCTTTCCAGGTGATGCGGCGCAGGCCTGCGGGCAGGCTTTGGGCGAGGTGTGCGCGCGCCATCCCAGCCAGATTTACGAGGCCGTGTTAGAAGGCGCGCTGCTGTTTGCCGTGATCACCTATCTGATCTGGCGCAAGGGCTGGTTGCAACGTCCGGGCGCAGTTATGGGCCTGTTTTTGGCAGGCTATGGGGCTGCGCGCTTTGTGGTGGAATTTTTCCGCCAGCCTGACGCGCAGTTTATATCCGAAGGCAACCCGCTTGGCCTTGCGCTGCATTTGGGCGGGTATGGGCTGACCATGGGCCAAATTCTTAGCCTGCCGATGCTGGTTGCAGGGCTGTGGTTTTTGGCCCGCGCCAAGGCCGCCGCGCGGGCGGCATGAGCGCGCTAAAGCCCCTTATTGTGGCGCAGATCGCGGCCCATGGCCCGATGCGCCTGTCTGATTACATGGCGCTGTGCCTGCTGCATCCGCAGCACGGCTATTACACCACCCGCCCCCCCTTTGGCACGCAGGGCGATTTCATCACCGCGCCCGAAATCAGCCAGATGTTTGGCGAAATGCTGGGCCTGTGTTTGGCCCAAAGCTGGCTAGACAGCGGCGCGCCGCCCGCCTTTACGCTGGCCGAACTGGGGCCGGGGCGCGGCACCTTGATGGCCGATGTCCTTCGCGCCACGCGCGGGGTCGCGGGGTTTCATGCCGCAGCGAGTATTTGCTTGGTCGAGGCATCCCCCGCCCTGCGCGCCGTGCAGGCGCAAACCCTTGCCGCCTATGCTCCGCGCTGGCTCGGCAGTGCCGATGATTTGCCCAGTGCCCCCCTATTCCTGCTGGCCAACGAATTTTTCGATGCCCTGCCCATTCGCCAATTTCACCGCGCTGGGGCAGGATGGGCCGAGGTGTTGGTGGGCGCTGTGGGCGATGATCTGACCTTTGGCAAAGCCGCCCCCATATCCCTGCCTGTGCTTGAGCACCGCCTGAATGACACCCGCGACGGCGATGTGGTGGAATATTGCCCCGCCGCTGCCCCCATTATCACTGCCATATCCCAGCGCATTGCCGCCTTTGGCGGGGCCGCGCTGATTGTCGATTATGGCGCATGGCACGGCGTGGGCGATACGTTCCAAGCCCTGCGCAGCCACGAATTCGCCAGCCCCTTGGACGCCCCAGGCATGGCTGACCTTACCGCGCATGTCGATTTTGCCACCCTTGCCGATGCTGTCGCGCCCCACAATCTGCGGGCGCAATACACCGCCCAAGGCCCATTTTTGGCATCATTGGGGATCGAGGCCCGCGCCGCCCGTTTGGCCCAATCGCTGCGCGGCCCCGCCCTTGCCGCCCATCTGGCCGCAAAGCAACGCTTGACCAGCCCCGCAGAAATGGGCCAGTTATTCAAAGTGCTGGGCCTAACCCCCGCAGGCGCGCCGCCGCTTGCGGGTTTTGACGGGGCAATGGCCTAGGGCGATATTGGGGTATATATGCTGGAAATCATCACCTCTGCCGCGCTGGCCCCAAGACATGGGTTTTTCACCCGCAAAGGCGGGGCATCGTCTGGTATCTTTGCAGGGCTCAATTGCGGCTATGGATCGTCTGACCAATCCGAAGTGGTGGCCATAAACCGCGCGCGCGTGGCCGAAGCAATGGGCGTGGATGATACCCATTTGGTCACCGTGCACCAAACCCATTCCGCCATTGCCCTGCCCGTCAGCGGCCCGTTGACCATCCGCCCCGAAGCAGATGCCATGGTCACCGCCACGCGCGGCGTTGCCTTGGGGATTTTAACCGCCGATTGCCAACCCGTGCTGTTTGCCGATAGCGCGGCAGGGGTCATCGGCGCGGCCCATGCGGGTTGGAAAGGTGCCAAAGATGGCGTGCTAGAGGCAACGATTGACGCGATGGAGGCGCTGGGCGCGCGGCGCGCGAACATCCATGCCATCATCGGCCCGTGCATTTCCCAAGCCGCCTATGAGGTGGGCCCCGAGTTTTTCGAAGGGTTTACCGACGATGATCCCGAAACCCGCCGCTTTTTTGCAAATGGCGCAAACGATCGGATGCTGTTCGATCTGCCTGCCTATGGACTGTCGCGCCTGCGCGCGGCAGGGGTGGGCCATGCCGAATGGTGCGGCCATTGCACCTATGGCGCGCCCGACCGATTCTATTCGTACCGCCGCACCACCCACCTGCGCGAGGCAGATTATGGGCGTCTGATCTCGGTTATACGCCTTTAAACCCCTTCCAAATGTTTCCCCCTTGGCGACAAACTGATGCCGCAAATCGGGGTAATATGGGCGCAACGCAGGCAGATATGCCGCATGGAATGAAGGTGCATGATGAAAACCAACCGCCGATGGCTGCAATCAGTTATCTTGGCCGCAAGCGCCGAAGATGCGCCCGCCTTGCCATGGGCAGCCCCTGCGCGCCCAGCAGCACTGCGCCCATCGGCAACAGAATAGACTGATTTAATTACATTTTTTCTAAAAATGAATAAAAGCCGCGCAGGACAGCCCGCGCGGCTTCTCGCTGCGCGGGCATCGCGACATATCCTTTTGCGCGAGTAAACCCTACCTTTGCACGCCCCACCTCGCTGCCATTTTGTGCTAGTTCGAGTTCAGCGGTGAAGACGGGCTTTTGCCCCACACACCGCCCTGTGAATTGCGGCAAAGGCATGGCACGGCTTGACGTAATGCCAGTATTTTGCCACAAAGCACCCATGCAGTTGTCCTGCTGCATCATATCGCTAAGGGTTTAACCCAAATCACCTGCAAGTTGGGCCGCATTCGGCCCCTCTTGGGACGCTCAGTCAAGGCCGCCCCGATGCTCCTCTGGCATCATAAGGGGCGTCCTGATCCGTTTCTGGGCCCTTAGCTTAGGCGTTTTTCGCCAGCCGCTCTTCCAGCACATCAAACGGCAGGCCTGGCAGGTCTTTGGCACAGCGAATCACAAGGCTGGTCTTGACCGATGCGACATTTTCGGCAGATGTCAGCCCTTCGGTCAGAAAGTTCTGAAACGTGCTCAGGTCAGGGGCGACGCATTTCAAAATAAAATCAATCTCGCCGTTCAGCATATGGCATTCGCGCACCAAGGGCCATTCGCGGCAGCGCTGCTCAAACGCCGATAGGTCAACTTCCGCCTGAGAGCGCAGCCGCACCATGGCAAAAACCTGCACTTCAAAGCCCAACTCGCGCGCATCCACATCGGCGTGATAGCCCTTGATATAGCCCGCCTCCTCTAACGTGCGCACGCGGCGCAGGCAGGGCGGCGCAGAAATGCCAACGCGGCTGGCCAGTTCAACATTGGTCATCCGCCCGTCAGCCTGCAATTCAGCCAGTATCTGGCGGTCAATCGGGTCTAACTTATTTGCAATGGCCATGGGTCACTCCTCTGGGCCTCTATCTAGGCGGCAGGGGGGCTTCGCGCAATAATATTTCGCAAACAGGATGAAATTATTTGCAATAGTGCAAAAAATCGCCGCGAAACCGCCGCGGCCAATTTGTAAAGGACTATTTGCCGCTTCGCCCTTTCGCCGCTGCTTTGGGCGGCATATATGCGGGGCAACGGATTTTTCGGAGGGGATGATGACCCAAACGCGCCACACCAAAGTTCTGATCATCGGCTCTGGCCCTGCGGGCTATACAGCAGGGGTCTATGCCGCCCGCGCCATGCTGAACCCGATCTTGGTGCAAGGCATGCAGCCCGGCGGGCAGTTGACCATCACCACCGAGGTGGAAAACTGGCCCGGTGATACCCATGTCCAAGGCCCCGATTTGATGGTGCGGATGCAAGATCACGCTCAGGCCATGGGGGCAGAGGTGATCACCGATATCATCACCCAGCTAGACCTGCAAAAGCGCCCCTTCACCGCCATCGGCGACAGCGGCACCACCTATACGGCAGATGCCGTTATTCTGGCGACAGGCGCGCAGGCCAAATGGCTGGGCCTGCCTTCGGAAGAAAAGTTCAAAGGATTTGGCGTGTCGGCCTGTGCCACCTGTGATGGGTTTTTCTATCGCGGAAAAGAGGTGGTGGTGATCGGGGGCGGCAATACGGCGGTGGAAGAGGCGCTGTTTTTGACCAATTTCGCCAGCAAAGTCACACTGATCCATCGGCGCGACAGCCTGCGCGCCGAAAAGATCATGCAAGATCGTTTGTTCAAACATCCCAAGATCGCGGTGATCTGGAACAGCGAAGTCACCGAAGTTTTGGGCAGCGAAAACCCCAATTCCGTCACGGGCGTGCGCACGCGCAACCCGCAAACAGGCGCGGTGGCCGATGTGCCGT
>JAIXVS010000009.1 GCA_027482795.1 Rhodobacter sp. | reverse complement strand
CCTAATGCGGGCAGCGATTTTGCCGATTTTTGGGATGCAGGAAATATCCATTTTGTCGGGTCTGGTCGAGTTGTGGCGGTCAGATATCTGGCTGGCGGCGGTGGTCACGCTGTTTGCCATTATCGCCCCCTATACCAAGCTGCTGGCACTGCTGGCGCAGGATATGGGCCACCTGCCCGCCCGCGCCGCCCCTGCCCTGCAACTGGCCAGCAAACTGGCGATGGCGGATGTTTTCCTAATTGCGCTGTATATCGTTATCGCCAAAGGCGCGGGGCATGTGACAGTGCAGGCGGCATGGGGGCTGTATCTGTTTACGGGATGCATATTGGTATCCCTCGCGCTTAGCGCAAATCAACCAAAACGCGACTGATACGAAAATAAATCAATCCCAAACTGAATTGATTTCTTTACAGGCCCCCTCGCCCAACATAGGCTTTGGGGGCGCGGCAATTTGCCGCGGTTAGTCCTGCCAATGACAATACCCCGTAATCATTGATTTTTCACCAGATCGTGTGGACACAGCCAACTGAACAAGGGAAGAAACATGGAAAAACATCACATCTTGGGCGCGACTTTGCCCGCATTGGCCTTGATGGCCAGCGCGGCAGCGGCGCAAGAATTTCTCTATGAAACCAAAGTCGGCTTTCCCGATTTTGGGTTTATGGAGGCGCCGGGCACCTATAACGGACCCGTTTTTGTGCTGAAAGACGATTTCCCCACCGAAGTGCCCAAGCTGGACCCAGAGGTCGAGGCGATTTTGAAGATGGATTTTGTCAAAGACCCGCTCAGCTATGTCATGGCGGTGCGCGATTATGCCTTTAAGGGCAATATCCATGGCGGCGATGTGGCCGATGATTTCTTTTTGCAAAACAACGCGGCTGGTATCGATTGGTATCATGTGCCATGGCAGCATTGGGGCACGTTGGGGCGCGAAGGCTATCACGGGCTAACCCGCGAAGGGCCACTTAGCGCGCAGGTGCTGGCCCCCAGCCAAAGCCAATCTTCTTCGGCCTATGCAGTTGGGTTTTACAACGGGCCAGGCGGCTTTACCATTGGGCAGGTTTGGCCTTCGGCGGATCAAGGCCCAGATCTGGCCTATATGATCGCGGCAATGGAAAAAGGCCAAGCTTTCCCCGAAGGCACAGTTGTGGGCAAATTCCTGTTCACCGTTTTGGGCGAAGATCAGGTGCCATGGCTGACCAACCCGCTGCAATGGCAGGCCTATATGTATACCTGCGATGTGCCCGGCAATGGCAGGTGCCCCAGCGATCTGACGAATGCCCCTCGGTCAACGCAGATGGTTAATCTGCTGCAAATGGATGTGATGATCAAAGATTCCCGCGCCAGCGAGGCGGCTGGCTGGGTATTTGGCACCTTTGCCTATAACGGCCTTGCCCCAGAGCAAAGCGAATATGCCAAACTGTATGGCGAGGCGTGTGCAGGCATCGAAGGGCCGGGCAAAAACTGGTGCAATCTGGTGCCTGTTGGCGTGATGTGGGGCAATGATCCTGACAACAACGCCACCTTTATCAATTCCAAGCCGACCAAAACGGTTATCAACCCCGATCTGAAAGAAACATGGATCAACGCCGATCCCGGCCTGCCGGCGATGCACCTCGGCTTTAACTCGCGCCTCAATGGGCCTGCCGATAACCCCACCTCCAGCTGTATGTCCTGCCATTCCACTGGGCAGGTCGCCTCGATCTCGCCCATCATGCCATGGCTACCTCCGACCAGCCTGCCGATTCCCGCCAATGGCGAAGCTGCCTCGGCGGAATGGATGCGCTGGTTCCGCAATTTCCGCGATGGCGAGGCCTTTGACGAAGGAAAGGCGATCAGCATGGATTTCTCGATGCAGCTGACAAAATCGATCGAAAACTATCTGGAATATCGCGGCAAGGATCAGGCAGGCAATTTCGCGATCAACTATTGGTCTGACCATACGGCGCAGCCCATCAGCCGTGGCGCGGAAATGCCCACGAACTAGGCAATAAAGTCAGGCCCAATGCACGCGTTGCACTGGGCCTGATACGGCGCGTCAAGCCAAGGCTTGATCCCTGCCCCGATTCAAGGCATCACCGCGCCATGAGCAAATCTTCCCCCAATTTCACCTGCACGGTTTGCGGCGCGGCGCATCGCAAATGGATTGGCAAATGCGAAGGCTGCGGCGCGTGGAACACGCTGGTCGAGGAAGCCCCCCTATCGGCAGGGCCAAAGGCGCTGGGCGGCAAGGGGCGGGCTATTCATTTAACCGATTTGGCCACGCAGGCCGATGCGCCGCCGCGCGTCTCGTCTTGCATTGCCGAACTTGACCGCGTTTTGGGCGGGGGCCTTGTGCCAGCATCGGCCATTTTGGTGGGCGGCGATCCGGGAATTGGGAAATCGACCCTGCTGCTGCAAGCCGCCGCCAGCTTTGCGCGCAGCGGTGTCAAAGCGATGTATATTTCGGGCGAAGAGGCCGCCGCGCAGGTGCAAATGCGCGCGCAGCGCCTTGGCCTAACCTCCGCCCCCGTGGCGCTGGGCGCAGAAACCAACCTGCGCGATATTTTAACCACACTGGATGCCGAGCGCCCGCAGCTGGCCATCATCGATTCCATTCAAACCATGTGGCTGGATACCGTTGATTCTGCGCCAGGGTCAGTATCCCAAGTGCGCGCGGCGGCGCATGAGCTTGTCACCTTTGCCAAACGGCGCGGGGTGGCGATTGTGCTGGTGGGCCATGTCACCAAAGATGGGCAAATTGCTGGGCCCCGCGTGGTAGAACATATGGTTGACACGGTGCTGTATTTCGAAGGCGAGCGGGGGCACCAATTTCGCATCCTGCGCGCGGTGAAAAACCGCTTCGGCCCCGCCGATGAGATTGGCGTCTTTGAAATGAGCGGCGGCGGGCTGGTCGAGGTGGCGAACCCTTCGGCGCTGTTCCTATCTGAACGCGGCACACCTTCGGCAGGATCGGCGGTGTTTGCAGGGATCGAGGGCACCCGCCCTGTGCTGACAGAAATTCAGGCGCTGGTCGCCCCATCGCCCCTTGGCACCCCGCGCCGCACGGTGGTGGGGCTGGATGGCGGGCGGCTATCAACGATTTTGGCCGTGCTTGAGGCGCGCTGCGGCATTCCCTTTGCGGGGCTGGACGTGTTTTTGAACGTGGCAGGCGGGATGCGCGTGACCGAACCTGCGGCCGATTTGGCGGTGGCTGCGGCAATTCTGTCGGCGCGCGAAGATGTGGCGCTGCCGCCCGAATCTGTGCTGTTTGGCGAGATTTCCCTATCTGGCGCGCTGCGCCCCGTGGGGCAGACAGAGAATCGGTTGAAAGAGGCGGCAAAACTTGGTTTTACCCAAGCCATCGCACCTAAGGGGTCGAAACTTGGATCGCAGGATGGTATGGCGGTGCGGCAAATGGCCGATTTAACGGGATTTGTCGGCGAAATGTTTGGCGCAGGCTAGGGCACTAAAGCGGGCAAGATATGGCCGCACAGATGAAAGCCGCAACGGGAGACGTGAATGGACGGATTTACATTAGTTGACGCAGGGGTTGCAGCCGTAATCGTGCTGTCGGCGCTGCTGGCATATTCGCGCGGGCTGGTGCGTGAAGGCATGTCGATAGTCGGCTGGATTGGTGCGGCCGTTTTCGCCTTTAGCTTTGCGGGTATGGCGCAGCCTTTGGTGCGCGAAATTCCCGTTGTGGGTGATTTTCTGGGCGAAAGCTGCGAATTGTCAATTTTTGCTGCCTTTGCCGCCGTTTTCGCGCTTGGCCTGATTATCGCGGCCATTTTCACGCCGCTTTTGTCTTCGTTCGTGCAACGCTCGGCCTTGGGCGGCATTGACCAAGGGCTTGGCTTTTTGTTCGGCGCGCTGCGCGGGATATTGCTGGTTGGCATTGCCCTGCTGGTGTACGATCGCATCATCCCTGATGGCACGGCGGCAATCGTCGAAGACTCGCGCTCGGCGCAGATATTTTCGTCCTTTACGGCCAATTTGAATCAAGCTGTGCCGACCGAGGCGCCAGATTGGCTTAAAGTGCGCTATTCGGAACTGACCGCCGCTTGCACCCAGCCTGCTGCGGGTACCACCACGAACTAACCAAAGGGGCCTAGCGGCCCCTTTATTGCTTGCCCTAACCGATTAGTGGAGTTGCCATGCGCCCTTTCCTTTCTCATCCTTTTGACGATGATAAGCTGAAAGAAGAATGCGGCATTTTCGGTGTGATCGGGATTAAGGATGCCTCGAACTTTGTCGCCCTTGGCCTGCACGCCCTGCAACATCGCGGGCAAGAGGCGGGGGGAATTGTGTCATACGATCCTGCAACGGGGTTCAATTCGGCGCGCCGTTTTGGCTATGTGCGCGATAATT
>JAIXVS010000234.1 GCA_027482795.1 Rhodobacter sp. | reverse complement strand
AGGAGAAAAAGCAGGGTTGAGCCTGGGACCATGAGGGTTTGATCGAGGGCTAGACTATGCAACTATGCTAAGGCGAAAGATTCAGAATTTGTGGATCTTTCTGGGTTCCTCGCGAATTGTAAGAAACCTTAAGAAACCGATGGTGATGACGATCTCGCCGAATATTTATCAGCCTGTAATGAGACCTTACATTCGCCGGGTTCTCATCTTTACATAGCTCTTCTGAAAATGCCAGCGCGATCGCGGGCGATACTTTCCGCCTGGAAATCATGGTTATCATCCAGGGTCCAGCTTTCCCAGGTTTGAGCGCAGCCTTGGTGTACGGAGACGATGACGTAGGAGTAGCTCGGCCAGGCCATTTGGCGATCGCTCTCGGATGGCACGGACGGATGGTCGGGATGGGAATGGTAGACCCCAATAATTTCCAAGTCTTGCTCCCGTGCTTCTCGCATGGTGGCCAACAGATCTGCCGGAGCTATCCAGTAGCGGCGCGTTTTATCCAAATCTGCTGCCAAGGGCTGGGGTGGGGCAGCGTTAGACAGCCGATCCATCGGCAGATCAATCCCTTCTGCCCAAATGCGCAGGTCAACCAACCGCGCGACATGCAGGTTGGTGCCGCTGGCATCGGTGGTGGCATCGATACCCAGCCGCGCGGTTTTGATCACATTCACACAAGCCACCCGCGCATCGGGGCGGTTGTTCAACATTCGTTGAATAGTAAGGCGCAGTTTGTCGCCCAACGCTTCCATTTCAGGGGCCAAATCAACAGCCACCAGCAGCACGGGCGCACGCTCGATCTGCCGCGCAATCGACGGCGGCGGCGGAAACGCCTTTATCCGCCCCATCTGAGCCTTTCGATTGCGCCGCACCCAAAATCCGTCTTGCGCCAATTTATGCGCGCGCGCCGTCAGGCGGATTTGTGCAGGATTTGTAAGATCATAGCGCATCTGCGCAGCCGATTGATAGCGCAGGCTTGGGTCAACCTCCAGCGCGCGAAGGATAACCTCTTGCAACCATTCGGGAATTTCGGCGCGCAGCGCGCGGGGTGGAATTGGGTCTTCCCACAGCCGTCGGCGCACGGCAGACAGCTTTTCAGGCGCGCCAAAGGGCAGTTTGCCCGTTGCAGCCTCGTAGATCATCGCGCCAAGTGCAAACAGATCGGATCGCAGATCAGCCCTCTCGCGCAGAAACTGTTCGGGCGCGATATAGGTAAATGTGCCCATAGGGATGCTGAATTCTTCGGCCAACAGATCGGGCAGTTGCCCGTGGCGCGAAAGACCGAAATCCACCAAAACCATCTCGCCCGTGGGGCGGCATAGAAAATTGGCAGGTTTCAAATCCAAATGAATCACCTGTTGGCGGTGCAACTCATGCACAGCCCCCGCCATCCGCGCGGCCATATCCACAACCTCGTCAATGGGAAGCGGCGCCTTTTTGTATCGTTCCAAAAGCGAGCCGCCCGCGATGTATTCTGTAACAATGAAGGGCAGCCGCGCAAAATCACCCAAGGCAATGACGCGGGGCACATGCGGCCCCAAAAGGCGCGGCATGATCATTTGTTCAACTTCAAACCCCACAATCGTGGGGCCGTCGTAACCGTCCATAATGGTGGGCACCTTCATCACCATCGGTAGTTTATGGCTTGGATGCGTGACATCCCAAATCGTTGCAAACCCGCCATGGTGCAGCTGCTTGCCCAAGGTAAACCCATCAATTTCAAGCCCTTCGGCGGCGCGGATGACCATGTTCAAAACCCCTGCATCAGGCGCTGCGCCAGCCGTTCAGGCAGGCCCGCCGCGCGCGACTTTTTGGCCGTAAGCGCTGCGTCATATCCAACGCGGCGAAAGGTAAGCTCTTTGGTGGCATGATCCAAAATGCAGTAACTCGCCTGCCCCGTACCATCGCGCGGTTGACCAACCGAGCCTACAACCCCCAGCCAGCGGCGCGACGATATCAAAGGAATAGGCGCGCCAAAGGGAATGTCAAAGCCCACCACGCGGCCATTTCGATCTTCGCTGTAAAGGGCAGGTTTATGCACATGGCCCACAAAAATAAGCCGCGCGGCAGACACGCGAAACGACGGCATGGCGCGGTGCGCGTCGGTGACATAAAGCCAATCTTGCGGATCATTGGCCGAAGCATGGACGAACAATGTATCACCATCTTGCAGGCTCATTGGCAAATCTGACAAGAACAGCTTTTGCCGCGCATTCAATCGGTTCACAGTCCAATCAATCACACGGCGCGCTGCGGGGTTCATGGCACCGTCAGGGGCGGACACCGCGCGGTCATGGTTACCGCGCACTGCCAAGGCGCCCTTGGCGACCAAGGCTTCTACCGTGTCCAAAACCCAATCAGGATCGGGGCCGTAGCCCACCAAATCGCCCAAAAACACGAGCCGATCTATGCCCCGCCCGTCTAAATCGGCCAAGACGGCCTCAAAAGCTTCGCGGTTGGCGTGAAGGTCGGTCAAAATTGCGCTGCGCATAAACCTTCCCCGCCCGTGCTTGTATCTGCTGCGGCCAAATTGCGCCCGCGGGCGGGCAGGGTCAAGCGGCTTACACCAGCGATGTGATCCATAGAATCGTCGCGTCATCTTCAGATAGGGAAATCACATTGTGCCCCATGCCTGCGTCATAATAGGCGCTGTCGCCGCGCCGCAGATCGGCGGGTTCGTAAAATTCTGTGTAAAGCCGCACAACCCCTGTGAGGACATACAGAAATTCCTCGCCCTCATGGCGCACCCAGCCGTCAAAATCGTCCATTGCGCGGGCGCGAATGGTTGCGCGGTAGGGCAGCATTTGCTTTTTGGTCAGGCCCGCTGCCAGCAATTCATGCTCGTAAGTGGTGGCGGCGTGGGCTTGGCCCTCGCCCAGTTTGGTGGTGACCATGCGGCCCGATACTTGCGGCGCGGGCGCAGGGGTAAACAGCTGCGGCACCGAAATGCCCAGCCCCAGCGCCAGCTTCTTAAGTGCTTCAAAAGTGGGCGACATTTGCCCATTTTCAATTTTTGATAGGGTCGAGCGTGCAAGGCCACCTTGGGCTGCGGCCTGCTCTAACGTCCAGCCTTTTGCACGGCGCAAATCGCGCACACGCGCACCCAAATCCAGCGGCGCGGGCGGGGCCGCATCGCCGCTTTCGCGGGCAAGTTTGATCATGCGTTTGGGATCGCTGGACATGGCTTGCGCGATACCCTATCGCGCTGCGCGATGCAACCTTGGGGCAAAACGGGATGCGCTGGCCACCCCCTGCCCCTTGACCCCGCCCATAAAACAGAAAACAACGGCGCAAACCGATGAGGATGCTATGACCCGCCTTGATATTTTCTCTGACCCTGTTTGCCCGTGGTGCCTTGTGGGCAAAACGCATCTTGACCGCGCATTGGCAGATAAGCCGCTGCATCCTTTTGCCATTCAATGGCATCCGTTCCAACTGAACCCCGATTTGCCCGTAGAGGGGGTGAATAAACGCGAATATCTAGAGCGCGCTTTTGGCGGGGCGGGCCGCGTGGACGCGGTGCACGAGCGTCTGCGCGAAATTGCCCGCAAAGCGGGGCTAGATCTGAATCCCGATCTGCCGCAGCGCATTCCCAATACACTTAAAGCGCACCGCCTGATCCATTGGGCGGGGATAGAGGGGGTGCAAAGCGCGGTCGTGTCAAACCTGTTCAACGCCTATTGGCTGGAAGGGCGCGATATTGGCGCAGATGACGTGCTGGCAGATATAGCCCATAGCAATGGAATGGATCGCGCAGCCACACTACGCCTGTTGCAATCAGCGGCGGATGCCGATGACATCATGGCGCGCGACCGTGATGCGCGGCAAAAGGGGGTAACCGCTGTGCCCACCTATCTGATTGCGCAGCAATATGTGGTGTCAGGCGCGCAGCCGCCCGAGGTCTGGGCCGATGTCATCGCCGAATTGGCAGACAAGGTTAAAATACATTGACGGGCCAAGGCGCGCCTGTGTCGCAGCGCCCCGCCCTTAGCTTTGTGCTGATGATGGCGGCGCTGTATTCAACCATAGCGCTGTCTATCGACGCGATGCTGCCTGCCCTGCCTGAAATCGCGGCCACCTTGTCGCCAGATGCGCCCAACCGCGCACAGATTGTGGTGACCAGCTTTGTGCTGGGCATGGGGATTGGTACGTTTTTTGCGGGGCCATTGTCAGATGCTTTTGGCCGCAAGCCCGTTATCCTTGCGGGGCTTGGCCTTTATGCCTTGGGCGCGCTTGGCTGCTATTTTGCCAATGATCTGAGCAGCTTGCTTGCCGCGCGGGTGATACAAGGCCTTGGCGCAGCCGCCCCGCGTGTGGTGGGCGGCGCCATGATCCGCGATCTGTACAAGGGCCGCACCATGGCCCAAGTTCTTAGCCTGATTATGACCATTTTCACCCTTATGCCCGCCATTGCCCCGCTGATGGGCCAAAGCATCATTGCCATAGGCGGCTGGCATATGATCTTTGTGTTCTTCATCGCCTTCGCCGCGCTGAGCGCCGTTTGGGTTGGCTTTGGCCAGCCAGAAACCCTGCCCGCCGCGCAGCGCCGCAGCCTTAACCTGCGCGATTTGGCCATGGGCCTGCGCGAAGTGCTGGCGCAGCGCGTGGTGTTGGTATCAACCGCCGTGCAATCACTGGTTTTGGGCGGGCTTTTTGGCACGCTATCTTCCTTGCAAGGCATAATTGCGCAGCGGTTTGACCGCGCAGATAGTTTTCCGCTGTGGTTTGGCCTGATTGCCCTTTTGTCCAGCGTTGGTGCCTTTGCCAACAGCCGCTTGGTGCAGCGGTTGGGAATGCGGCGCATGGTGGCGGGCGCGCTGTGGGGCATGTGTGCGGCATCAGCCGTGCTGGCAGCGGATGGCGCGCTGCACCTGTTGCCCGCACCTTTTGATTTTGCGCTGCTGCTGGCATGGGCCGTGATGATTTTTGCCGCCATGGGGCTGACATTGGGCAATCTTAGCGCTATGGCGCTGGAACCTTTGGGCCATTTGGCGGGCATGGCCTCCAGCGCAGTAACTGCGCTATCCACCGTTGCCGCTGTGGTTTTGGCGATACCCTTGGGCCTTGCCTTTGATGGCACGGCCCTGCCGCTGGCGCTGGGGGTTTGCGGATTTGCTGCCGCAGCTTTGGGCGTCTTAACACTGATAATGGCGCAGGATTAGCCGCTAATACCACGCATCTTCCAGCCCGTGCTTTTTGCGCGCCACAAAATCGGCCAGCGCATCGGTAATACCTGCGTCCAAGGGCGGGGCCTGATATTCGGCCAGCGATCTTTTCCATGCGGCATTGGCGCGGGTGGCGGCATCGCTGCTGCCTGCCGCCTCCCATTTTTCAAACGGTTCATTGTCGGACAGGTTGCTGTCCCAAAACGCCGTTTCATAATGCGCCATCGTGTGGGAACAGCCGAAAAAGTGATTACCTGGCCCCACTTCGGCAAAGGCATCCACGGCCAAAGTATCGTCGCTGATGACCACCCCATCCAAATAGCTGTGCAAAGCCCCGCACAGATCGGCGTCCAGCATAAACTTCTCGTAAGACATCGACAAAAGCCCGTCCAAGAACCCTGCCGAATGCAAGATAAAATTCGCGCCGCAATGAATGGCCGCCAGCATTGACATGGTGCCTTCCATCATCGCTTGGGCATCGGGCAGTTTGCTGGTGGTGAAGTTGCCGCTGCAGCGCAGGGGCAGGTTCAGGCGGCGGGCAAGCTGGCCAATGACCATGCTGCCAATTGCAGGTTCGGGGGTGCCGAACGTGGGGCTGCCCGAGCGCATCGACATCGATGATAGGAAATTCCCAAAAATCACAGGCGCGCCGCGCCGTTCCAGCTGGGTCAGCGCGCAGCCCGCCATCGTTTCGGCCAGCGATTGCGCGATGGCCCCCGCATTGGTGACGGGCCCCATCGCCCCGCCAAGGATAAACGGCACGATCACGGCGGCTTGGTTCGCGCGGGCATAGGCGCGCAGCGATTTCGTCATCGTCCCGTCCCAGACAAGGGGCGAGTTTACATTCACATTGCCCAAAATCACGCAGTTTTTGTCGGTAAAATCACGCCCAAACACAATCCGCGCCATATCAATACTGTCTTCGGCGCGGTCTTCTGCGGTGACAGATCCCATAAACGGGCGGTCAGACAGGGTCAGATGCGCCAGCACCATATCCAAATGGCGTTTGTTCACCGCAATATCGGTCGGCTCGCAAATCGTGCCGCCTGAATGGTGAAAATTGGGGCTGGCCTGCGCCAATTTGATGAAATTCTGAAAATCCTCTAGCGTGCCAAAACGGCGGCCCTTGTCCAAATCCATCACAAAGGGGCTGCCATAGGCGGGCGCAAAGACCACCGATTTGCCGCCAATTTCCACCGAATGTGCGGGGTTGCGGGCGGCTTGGGTGAATGTGGCGGGGGCATGGGCCAACACCTCGCGCAGCATACCTTTGGGAAAGCGCACGCGCAGCCCGTCCAATTCAGCCCCAGCTTTGCGCCAAAGGTCCAGCGCATCAGGATCATCGCGAAACTCGATCCCCGTTTCGGCCAGGATGCGGTCTGCCGCATCCTCTATCCGAACCAAATTTTCTTCCGACAAGATATCATATGTGGGAATGTTGCGGACGATATAAGGGCGGCCCAAACCACCCCCCTTTTGTGCGCGCTCGGATTGGCGCGCGGCGCGGCCCGATCTGCGTTGCTCGTTCATTGCGGCCCTCCCATTTCGGGTAAGTAGGCGGCCAATCACCCGATAAGTCCGCACAGGCTGCGACAGATAAAGGTCTATTCGCGCCCTTCATCTGCGCCCGTTGCGCCCTAGCGTAGCGCGCTGTAGCCGCCGCGCCCGCTGACCCATGTGCGCAATGCGGCGGGCGCTTGGCCGTCTGGCCAATCTAGCAGGATCAAATCGGCGCGCAGGCCCGCCGCAATACGTCCACGATCGCGCAGCCCCATCGCGGCGGCAGGATTTGCCGAGACCAATTTCCACAGATCTGCCAGCGGCGCAACCTTATCGGCGTGCAGGCGCACCATCGCCCCCAGCATGGCAGGGTAGTAATAATCGGACGCCAAAATATCGCACAGCCCGCGCGCGATCATCTCGCCTGCACTTGGGCTGCCCAAATGGCTGCCGCCGCGCATGGCATTTGGCGCGCCCAAAACAATGGCATCGCCCGCCTGTTTTGCCGCCAGAAAAACCCGCTCATGCATAGGGAATTCGGCAATATGTGCGCCCTGCGCGCGGTAATAATCGCGGGTTTGCACTTGGCTGTCATCATGGCTGAGCATGGGCGCGCCATGCGTGCGCGCCAGCGCGGCGATACGTTCAATATCGCCCCGCACCGCACCGCGCCGCGCCCAAACATCTGTAATCATGGCCACATAATCACCCGCGCTCATATGCGCGCGCTTGGCACGATCTGTCACTTTGCGGGCAAAGGCCTCGCCCGCCATATCGGTGATGGGGTAATCATCGATCAGATCAAACGGGCGGTCATGCAGGGCAATTTCGGGGTGCAGAAGGGCCGCCGTGGTATGATCGTTAAAGGCCAGCGCAGGGCGGTCTGGGCCTGCCAGCACATGCGCAATCAACGGCTCTGCCTGCGGGCAAAAGGTTTCCCAGCGCAGTTGAATGCGGTTATCGGCGGTGAGGCGGGCGCGCAAATCTTCCAGCGCGCGCACCACCTGCCAACCCATATCCACACTGCGCAGCCCAGGCTCCCACGACAAGGTCAGCGCATGATAGGCCGTTGCAATGCCGTTTGCCGCCAGCTGCCTGTCGGTTTCCAAAAGCGCCGCCTGAATGGGCACCGTCACCCCGGGGCGCGGCATGATTTGGCGTTCAAACGCATCGCCGTGAATGTCCACAAAGGCAGGGGCCAGAAAAAACCCGCGACCATCGATCACTGCCGCACCATCGCGCGCCACATCAATGCCCGTGATCAGCCCATCTTCAATGCGCAGATCGCCCGTTTCAACACGGTCTTCCAGAATAAGGCTGGCGCCTTCAATAAATTCGGCAGTCATTACAGCTTCTCGGCCAATAGGTGCCAATGCCACGATCCGGGCTTTTCATGAACACGGTCAAACAGGGTCAGCAGTTCAAATTCGGGCATTAGGGCAATTAGATCGGCGGCGTTACAAAAATAATGCGGATGCACTTTGTCGCCGGGGCCATCGAATGTCCACGTATTGCGGCTGATCTCGCGGCCGGGCGCAAGGGCCCGCTCGACAGGAACGCGGCGCGCCGACAGCATGGTGGCCATAAACGTTCCGCCTGTTTTGGTCACCCGCGCAATTTCTGTCAGACAGCGGCGCACAATGGCCTCGTCTCCGTGATAAATCACGTTCCATGACAGCACATGATCGAATTGCCCATCGGCAAAGGGCAGGTCTGTCATTGCGCCCAAGGTCGTCGCCACAGATAGCCCCTGCGCCTGCGCGCCCGCATCAATGGCGGCAATCGCAGCTTCGGCCGCGTCTAGTGCCCATACCTGATGCCCCATCGCCGCAAAGGCCAAGGCGTGTCGCCCAATCCCTGCCCCAAGGTCAAGAATACGGCTGTTTGGCGGCAGGCTGCGGGCATGATCCATCACCCAAGGCTCGGCCGTGGCCCAAGGCGAGGATGCATCCGCCGCCTGCCACTGCATGTTCCAATACAGATGCGCAGTATCAGTGGCCGTGCCTGTCATATCAATTTCTTTCTAATCCAGCCCGAACCTTGTTCAACCGCAATCACCAGCGCCAGCATCAAAAGAATAATCGCCAGCGCCTCGTCATAATTAAACAGATCAAAGGCAACCTTCAAATCCACCCCAATACCCCCTGCCCCCACAAGGCCCAACGCCGCCGATCCGCGCACAGATTTTTCCAGCGCAAACAAGGATGTCGCGGTAAAAGACGGCAAGCAGGCGGGAAACACTGCCGATACAATCATGCCCATTCGGCTGGCCCCAATGGCGCGCAGGGCGTCTTGCGGGCCAACATCGGTTTCCTCCATCGCTTCGGCAAAAAAGCGGCCTGCAAAGCCGATTTTATCGACCATAATCGCCATAACGCCCGCAGCGGGGCCAAGGCCGACGATGATGATAAAGATAATCGCCCAAACCAAATCGGGCACCGTGCGAAACAGTGCAATCACCGCGCGGGCGATTTGGCGCAAAATTGGATGCGGTGATAGGCGATCCGTTGCCAAAATGGCAAAGGGCACGGCCAGAATCAGGCCCAAAAAGCACCCTGCCACCGCCATTTGCAGCGTTTCCAGCAGCTTCCAGCCAATGGGCACAATGCGGGTGAAATCGGGCGGAAACATCTGCATCAACATGCCAGAAGGCGCAAACAGCCGCGCAATACCGCGAGATAGCTTATCCAGCGCAGGGGCGGTCGCCATCAGGGAGGAAATGACCAGCCCCAAAACCAGCAAAATGCCCACATATTCGGGCAAGCTGCGATGGGAAAAGCGGGGCGGCGGGGCAAGCGTTGTGGGCACAGTGGGGGTGGTCATGCAGGCTCCTGATGGTCAAAAAACCGCCGCAAACCTGCGGCATCTGCCTGCGCGGTTGGCAAATCTAATGCGATGCGCCCCTGCGCAAGGCCCAAAATACGGTCAGAAAATTCCAGCGTATGTTCCAAACGATGCGAGATCATCAGCAGCGACAACCCGTTTTCGCGCACAAGGCTAAGGAGCAGCGCCATCACCTCTTCGCCCGTTTGCGGATCAAGGCTTGCGTCAGGCTCGTCCGCCAAAATGAACGCGGGGCGCTGCATCAACATGCGGGCAATGGCCACGCGCTGCTGCTGCCCGCCCGAAAGACTGTCAACGCGCGCGCTGGCGCGATCGGCCAGACCAACGCGGTCCAAACATGCCATCGCCTCGCTGCGCACGGCGGCGGGGGCAAGGGCCTGAAACCACGCGCGCGGGCCAGACATACGGGCCTGCACACCGTGGATAACATTCGATAAAACTGACAGGCGCGGCACCAGATTATGACGCTGCCACACGATGCCGACTTGGGCACGAAAGGCGCGTAAGTCGCGCGGGGACAGCGCGCAGACATCGCGGCCCAGCATATGAATTTCGCCTGCGCTTGGCTCGATCAGGCGAATCAAACATTTCAAAAGCGTCGATTTGCCAGACCCGTTGGCCCCAATCAGCGCAGTCGATTGCCCTGGCGCAAGGGTAAACTGCAAACCGTCCAAAACGACACGGCCATCGAAATCCTTAATAAGGCCATCCACGACCAAAACCGGCCCCACTTGCGTGGAGCCGGCCTGAGAGGCTTTTGGCGCTAAATGCGCGTTCATTCGTTGATTACTCAACAAACGCGGTGAATTCGGTGATACCGATGTTTTCGTACATTTTGCGCACGATGTCATAGTCGGCATCGGTCACAGTCGCACCAAAGCTGCCGCCAAGATACTTGGCATTCTCTTCCGATGCGGTCACAGCAGCCAGCAGCGCATCGCCATTTTCAGCGAATGTTTTGCGAACGATTTCAACCACTTCTGGTTTAACTGTGGACGAGGCAAGCAGCACGTCCGCTGGCAAAGTCACACCCTTTGCAATCTGACGGAACTTTTGATCGGGGAACTTTTCGGTGATGCTTTCGATATGCGTACGGTTCAAACCAATCGCGCCAATCTCGCCAGCAATCAAAGCTTCGACGGCCACGTTACGGTTCAGGAAAACGGGTTCGTAATCGGTGCTATAGACCAGACCTGCTTCGGACATCAGGGTCACTGGGCCAAGGTGCTGCGAGGTCGAACCGATT
>JAIXVS010000062.1 GCA_027482795.1 Rhodobacter sp. | reverse complement strand
TTTACAAGCCCAGCCCATTTCTCAGAATACAGAAAACGCCCTTTATGAATTGCAATCTGAGGTACCGTTTTGAGTGCCGCAAACAACGCCTGTTGCCTTCGAGGAGCATCACTATCGATTTTCCCTGAAACATCGGCTGTATAGTAATTCACAGCTAGTACTGTCGTGCCCCCAGTTACTATCGTGTCCGCTAGTGCCTTTAGATTCAACCATTTATACTGTGGTTGGTTCTTGGTACGCAGATAGTAGAAGTTGAACCCGTCGATATAGAAAACTGCACGCATCCGAACCGCCCCATGAAACGCAAAAGCCGCATAGGATTGCTCCTAACGCGGCTTTTGGAACGACAGCACGCTGACGTTGGTTGATGCCTAGTGTTTAGCAACATAGTCGATTCGATACAAGAATAATGTGGAGTCAAGTTAAAAATATTCTTGACACGCAATTAGTGGCCTCAATTCGATTCGCTTTGCCGAGCTAGCTAAAGGTTTTCCCTATAACCCCCCGCACCCCGCCTGTCTGCCCGCGATCCAGCAGCAGATGGTCGGCCAGAACGATCGCCATCATCGCCTCGCCCACGGGCACAGCGCGGATGCCGACGCAGGGGTCGTGGCGGCCTTTGGTGACCAGTTCTATTTCTTCGCCCGTCACCGTAACTGTTTGGCGGGGGGAAAGGATGCTTGATGTTGGTTTCACCGCAAAGCGCACCACAACGGGTTGTCCGCTGGAAATGCCGCCCAGTATGCCACCTGCGTGGTTGGACAGAAACTGCGGCCCATTTGGGCCCATTCGAATTTCATCCGCATTTTCCACGCCCGTCAGCGCCGCAGATGCCATGCCTTCGCCAATTTCCACGCCCTTTACAGCGTTGATCGACATCATCGCCGATGCCAAATCACTGTCTAACTTACCATAAAGCGGCGCGCCAAGGCCTGCGGGCACGCCTGTTGCGACGACCTCTATGATAGCACCGACCGAGTTATGCGACAGACGAAGCTCGTCCAAATAGGCGGCCCAATCGCGCGCCGCCGTCGCATCGGGGCACCAAAACGGGTTTTCTTCGATTTGGGCAGCATCAAACCGCGCGCGGTCAATCGCTTTGGCGCCCATTTGCACCATATAGCCAGAAATTGCCAAATCAGGCACAAGGCTCGCAAGAACCCGCCGTGCCACGCCGCCCGCCGCCACCCGCGCCGCCGTTTCGCGCGCGCTGGAACGCCCGCCGCCGCGCGGGTCACGCAGGCCATATTTCTGATGATAGGTAATGTCGGCATGACCAGGGCGAAAGCTGGCAGCGATGTCGGAATAATCTTTGCTGCGTTGATCGGTGTTATCGATATGCAGTTGAATGGGCGTGCCCGTGGTCACGCCATTATAAACGCCCGACAGGATTTTCACCGCGTCATCTTCACGCCGTTGGGTCACGTATTTATTCTGCCCTGGCTTGCGCCGATCTAGCCATGGCTGCAAATCTGCCTCGCTGAGCGCGATGCCGGGTGGGCAGCCATCCACTGTACAGCCAATCGCAGGCCCGTGGCTTTCACCCCAAGTGGTGACGCGGAAAATGTGACCAAAGGTGTTTAGGCTCATGTCAGGCTCCTTTGCGGCAGACATAGGGCATCGCGCGCTTTGGTGAAACCCAAAAATGCGCCCCCTTGCGCAAGGTGAATTATCCCCTATGTTCAGGCATACCTCGGGGTGCCTGAAAGGGCTGAGATGCGCAAGCGGACCCGTTGAACCTGAACCGGATCATACCGGCGGAGGGAAGGTTTGGCAGCAGATGCTCCATTTCCGACCACTTCGTCGCAACATGGAGAGACTGATGAAAACCATACTCCTTGCTGCTGGCGGTGCCTTTTTGGCCACGATTGCAGCCGCTCAAACGCCCGTTTTGAACGTGCTGACCTATGACAGCTTTACCACCGAATGGGGCCCAGGCCCTGCAATTGAGGCAGGGTTCGAGGCGACCTGCGCCTGCGATGTGCAGTTTCAAACGGCGGGCGATGGGGCCGCCCTTTTGGCCCGTTTGCAACTGGAAGGCGCAGCAACAACCGCAGATGTTGTGGTTGGGCTAGACACAAATCTGGCCGAAGCCGCGCGCCAAACGGGGCTGTTTGCACCCGTGCCGTCCACGCAGAACACCCTGCCTGTGGCATTTTCCGATGCCAATTTTGTGCCCTTTGATTGGGGCTGGTTTGCCTTTGTTTATGACAAAAAGCAGCTGTCCAGCCCGCCCAAATCTTTGGCCGAATTGGCAGAGTCAGATGTGAAAATCATCATCCAAGACCCCAGATCATCCACCCCCGGCCTTGGGCTGGTGCTGTGGGTTAAGGCCGCCTATGGCGATGGCGCGGCGGCGCTGTGGGAAAAGCTGGCGGACAATATCGTCACCGTCACCCCTGGCTGGTCCGAAGCCTATGGCATGTTTTTGGAAGGTCAGGCCGATATGGTGCTGTCTTACACCACTTCGCCCGCCTATCATCTGATTGCCGAAAATGATGATAGCAAGGCCGCCGCGCCATTTGCCGAAGGGCATTTCATGCAGATTGAGCTGGCAGGGCAGCTTTCGGGCAGCGATCAACCTGCGCTTGCCGATCAGTTTCTGACCTATCTTTTGGGCGATGCGGCGCAGACCGCGCTGATCACCACCAACTGGATGTATCCCGCGCGCACCCCTGCGGCCGGCCTGCCAAAAGGGTTTGAAACGCTGATCACCCCCGCACAATCGCTGACAATTCCAGCAGATCAGGTGGAAACAATGCGCCAAGCAGCGGTGGATGAATGGCAAGCCGCACTGGCGAAATAGGGGCCATAACGGCCGCTGGCGGCGTGGGGCTGCTGATTATCGGAAGCCTTGGCTTTTTGCTGCCCCATGCCGATATATCGCGCGTCTCGACAGCCGATTTTGCCGCCTTGCGCTTTACCCTGTTGCAGGCGGCACTTTCGGCGGCGGTGTCTTGCCTGTTGGCCATTCCCTTGGCGCGGGCGTTGTTTCGCGCGCAGTTCTGGGGGCGGGCGGCGCTGATTAGGCTGATCTCGGCCCCGTTCATTCTGCCCAGCCTTGCCGCCGTTATGGGCCTGTTGGCTGTTTTCGGGCGCGGCGTGGTGCTGAATGATACGCTGGCTGCTGTGGGCGCGCCGCAAATTTCCATCTTTGGGCTGGGCGGCGTTGTGTTGGCCCATGTGTTTCTAAACTTGCCGCTGGCAACCCGTATGCTGCTGAATGGCTGGGGAAGTGTTCCGACCGAACGGTTTCGTCTGGCGCAAAGCCTGTCATTCAGGCGCAGGGAAATGTTTGTGCATCTGGAATGGCCCATGCTGCGCGCCCTACTGCCCAGCATTTTCGCCGTAATCTTCTTGGTCTGCCTGACCAGTTTTTCCGTCGCGCTGATTCTGGGCGGCGGGCCAAGGGCCACGACGGTAGAACTGGGCATTTACCAATCTCTACGGTTTGAATTTGACCTTAGCCGCGCTGCCAATTTGGCCCTGATGCAGACCGCGATATGCCTGCTGGCGGTGGTATTTATGGCGGCGGTTTGGCGGCCAGCGGGCTTTGGCGCGGGGATGGATCGCAGGGTGCAGCTGCGCGGCGATTGGCTGGATGGGCCCGTCATCGCCTTGGCCGCACTGTTCTTTGCCCTGCCATTGGCCGCGATTGCCGCGCGCGGACTGGCGGGGTTGATTGATCTGCCAAATGGGTTTTGGATGGCGGCAGGGCGGTCGATTTTTATCGCCGTGACATCCGCCTTTTTGGCGGTTTGGGCTGCGCTGATGCTGGCAATGGCGCGGGCGCGCGGGGCGGGGATATGGGCCGAGCTTGCGGCGATGCTGCCTCTTGGCACCTCTAGCCTTGCCTTGGGCGTGGGGGCATTTCTGGCCCTGCGCCCTGTGATGCCCCCACAAAACGCAGCTCTAACCTTGGCCATTTTGTTTAACGCGGCCTTAGCTTTGCCCTTTGTCTACCGCCTGCTTTTGCCCGCGTGCCGCGAGGTTCAGGCAGGCTATGCGCGGCTGATGACCAGCCTGCGAATGCCCTATTGGGCGATGCTGCGCGTGGTGTTCTTGCCGCGCCTTGCGCCGATCATCGGCTTTGGCCTTGGGCTTTCGGCAGCTATGGCGGTGGGTGATTTCGGCGTGATCGCCCTGTTTGGTGCCGCAGATCAGCCGACCCTGCCAATACTGGCCGCGCGGCTAATGGGGGCCTATCAGATGCAGGCGGCGGCGAGCGTGACGCTGTGGCTTATCCTGATTGCCTTTGCGCTGTTTTGGCTGTTTGACCATTTGGGAGGCCGTGATGCTGGTGCTTGATCGTATCAAATTGTCATTGGGCAGTTTTTCCCTGACTGCCGATTTCAATGTAAATGCTGGCGCGCGCGTGGCGGTGATGGGCCCGTCGGGGGCGGGAAAATCATCGCTGCTTTTGGCAATGGCTGGGTTTATCGCGCCGACGTCGGGCCGTATTTTGTGGAGCGAGCAGGATTTAACCCCCCTCGACCCATCCCAGCGCCCTGTATCGATGTTGTTTCAGGATCAAAACCTATTCCCGCATTTGACCTTGCTGCAAAATGTGGTGCTGGGGCTGACGGCAGGGCGGCGCGCCACGACTGCGCAGCTTGCTCAGGCCGAGGCTGCCTTGGCGCAGGTTGGGCTGGCGGGGTTTGGCGGACGTAAGCCTGCCCAAGTGTCGGGTGGGCAAATGGGCCGCGCGGCGCTGGCGCGGGTTTTGTTGCAAGCACGGCCTATCTTGCTGCTGGACGAGCCTTTTTCCGCGCTGGACAGCGATTTGCGCCATCAAATGCTAGATTTGGTGGTGGAGGTTGCGGTGCAAACTACTGCGACAGTTCTAATGGTCACGCATGACGAGCGTGATGCAGCACGTTTTGCCAGCCATGTTATCAACGTGGATCACGGTGTCGCGCAGCCGCCCCGCAGCAGATGAAAAAACCCCGCATCGCTGCGGGGTTTTGTTTATTACTTTCGGGCGATTTACGCCTTTTTCGGGCCTTTTACGCCTGCCCAAATCCGCTTGTTCGTCAAGTAAAGCAGGGTCGACAGTAGGCCAAGCAGTAAGATCGCCTTAAATCCAGCTTCTTTGCGGGCATTCAGGTGGGGTTCCGCCGTCCACATCAAAAATGCCGACACGTCCATCGACATTTGATCTACAGTGGCGGGGGTGCCATCGGCATAGGTCACCTGATCGTCCGACAAGGGCGGAACCATCTTGATCCAACCGGTTGAAAACGCGGTGTTTTCATAAAAGGTTTCGCCAGCTTCGGTTTTCTCTTCGCCCGTATAGCCCACCAGAAGCGCGTGGATATATTCAGGCCCGCCCATCCCTTTTAGGAACTGGTTGATGCCCAAACCGTAGGGCCCAGAAAAGCCCGCGCGCGCCTTGGCCATCAGCGAAAGGTCAGGTGCGCCCGCGCCATCATTGGCAGGGAACTTATCGGTTGGCACGGCCTCACGCTCTTCGCCCGTGTCTTTATCAACAACGGTAAAGTTTTTGGCATAAGCGCGCACTTGGTCTTCGGGCAGCATGGGGCCGCCCGCGTCAGCCAAGGTGCGGATGGGCACAAATTTCAGCCCATGGCAGGCCGAGCACACTTCGGTGAACACTTGCAGGCCGCGTTGCAGCTGCATTTGGTCATAGGTGCCGAAGGGGCCTTGAAAGCTGAAATCGACATCTTCAATATGCTTAGCTTCGCCTGCGGCAAACGCCGCCCCCGTGGTGATAGCCAGTGCCGAGACAGCGCTGATTGCGATTTTACGAAACATCTTCATCAGGTCCTTTCTCTCACTCTGCCGGATTGGCGTAGTGCGCATTGAAGTCTTCTTCAATCGTGGCAGGTTGTGGCAGGGGCTTTTCGAACAGACCCAGCAGGGGCAGGATCACCAAGAAATAGGCGAACCAATAGGTTGTTGCGATCAACGAGATCCAGCCGTTCAGCTCATTCGCAGGTTGGCTGCCGACCCACATCAGAACGATAAAGTCGATAACCAGCAGCGCGAACCATGCCTTGAACTTGGGCCGGTACCGCCCCGAACGCACCGAAGAGGTGTCCAGCCATGGGGCCATCGCCATCACCGCAATAGCGCCAAACATCGCCACCACGCCGAAGAATTTCGCATCAACAATGCCAAAGGTCACAAATTCAACCAGTTGCACCAGCCATACATCGGCGGTGAAGGCGCGCAGCACAGCATAGAACGGCAAGAAATACCATTCAGGCACGATATGCGCGGGCGTGGCCAATGCGTTCGCTTGGATATAGTTATCTGGGTGGCCAAGGTAGTTGGGCATAAAGCCAACAACCGCAAAGAACACCGCCAGCAAAAGGGCCAGCGCGAACAGATCTTTGATCACGTAATAGGGCCAGAACGGCACGGTATCTTTGGCGGCATCCGCCTTGGACGTGCGGCGCACTTCAACGCCTGTTGGGTTGTTGTTGCCCGTGGTGTGGAACGCCCAGATATGCAGGCCAACCAGCGCGGCAATCACGAATGGCAGCAGGTAATGCAGGCTGAAGAAACGGTTCAGCGTGGCGTTATCCACCGCAGGACCGCCCAAAAGCAGCGTTTGCAACGATTCGCCAATGCCAGGAATTGCGCCGAACAGGCCCGTGATAACCGTAGCCCCCCAGAACGACATTTGGCCCCAAGGCAGAACATAGCCCATAAAGCCAGTCGCCATCATAAGCAGGTAAATAATCATGCCGATGATCCACGTCACTTCGCGCGGGGCTTTGTAGCTGCCGTAATACAGGCCGCGGAAAATGTGCAGATAAACGGCAAAGAAGAATAGCGATGCACCGTTCATGTGCAAATAGCGAATCATATGGCCGCCGTTCACATCGCGCATGATATGTTCAATCGACGCAAAGGCCATATCGACATGCGGGGTGTAATGCATCGCCAAAACAATGCCCGTGACGATTTGCAGCGCCAAGCAGAAGGTCAGCACAATGCCCCAAATCCACATCCAATTCAGGTTCTTTGGGGTGGGGATCATCAGAGTATCATACAAAATACCCGCAATCGGCAGGCGCGAATGCAGCCATTTTTGGCCGTTCGTCTTTGGCTCGTAATGGTCGTGGGGAATTCCAGCCATAATCTATCCTTACCCAAGCTTAATTGTCGGTTCGTCAAGGAACGCGGCAACTGGCACTGGCAGGTTGCGCGGTGCGGGCCCTTTGCGGATGCGGCCTGCGGTATCATAGTGGCTGCCGTGACACGGGCAGAACCAGCCGCCAAAATCGCCAGCGCCATCGCCAATAGGAACACAGCCCCAATGGGTGCAAACGCCAATCATCACCAGCCATTC
>JAIXVS010000032.1 GCA_027482795.1 Rhodobacter sp. | reverse complement strand
GATGTGCCTGATTTCATAGCGCCAATAACAAAAAAGTCGACAAGATTCGACATGCAAGAATTCCATTAAATTAATATTTGAAAATATTTTTTACAAAAATAATCTTTGAATTATTTTCAGCTATCGTGCTGGCAAGGCCAAGTCAACGGGGTATTTCGCCCCATCGAATGATACCGTGGTGGTTTTTTGTGACTGCACGCAAGGACATGTGACACGTCCATCACACAAATGACGATCTTGCAGGCTGTTTGATAGGCATAGGTGTGGCGGCAAGCCAATGTGCGGCCCTCTGACAGTTATTTGGTATTTCTGGGCGCAACGTCGCTTGATCGAACCTATCTGAAAGCCCGCCAAAACATTCGGGCGTATCGCAGGGATTTTCCTGCTGCCGAAGAAGGATGTTGCCCTGCGATTGGCGCAAAGGGCTTGCCCTTTGATCCACCTGCTGCCGATTGGGCCGCGAATTTGGGATTTGCACCGCTTTATTCGGCGGCAATCGCGCATCGCGTGGCAAGGGCCAGCGCACCCCCTAGACCTGAGCCGCGATTTCCGTCATATCAGGCGCAACAGATGGAGGCCCCTGATGAAATTCCTTTTGCGCTTGCTGACGTGGTGGAACGGCCAAACCCTTGGCACGCAGCTTTACACATGGCGCAGAGGCACCCGTGTGGGTGAGGATGAGCAGGGCAATATCTATTACCAAAACAAGGGCGGTGTGCGCCGCTGGGTGATTTACAATGGCGAGGCCGAGGCATCGCGCGTCTCGCCCGATTGGCACGGCTGGCTGCACCACACATGGCCGCATCCGCCAACCGAAAAGCCTTTGAAACACAAACCTTGGGAAGCCCCGCATCAGCCCAACCTGACGGGCACGCCAGCGGCTTATGCGCCCGCAGGGTCGATCCGTTCGGGCGCGCCTGCGCCAAAACGCGACTATGAGGCGTGGGAGCCGAAATGATGGCGGAGCCAAAGTGAAGGGAGAGCCACGATAATGGCCGAAAATCGCGCAGAGGTTCTGGCAGGCTTTGGTATTGTGGCGCTTGCCATTGGCTTTTTGGCCTATGCTGGCTTGGGCCAGATTGGCAATGCCGCGGGCACCTATGATTTGACCGCATCTTTTCGCAGTGCCAATGGCATTTCTGTGGGCACTGATGTGCGTCTTGCGGGGGTTAAAGTGGGCACGATCAGCGATATGGCGCTGAACCCGCAAACCTATTTCGCCGATGTCGTGGTGACGCTGGACACAGCGGTGCAATTGCCCACCGACACGGCAATTTTGATTTCGTCCGAAGGGTTGCTGGGCGGCAATTTCATTGAACTGGTGCCAGGCGGTGCTGAAGAAATTTTGGCCGCAGGCGAGCAGATTGAGGATACCCAAAGTTCGGTCAGTTTGATCAATTTGCTGATGAAATTCGTCTCGGGCGGGGACGAAAACTAATGCGCGTATGGGTGGGCCTGTTGGCATTTGCCTTTGCCGTCCCCGCTGCGGCGGAAGAGATGGCGCTGGCCAAAGGCGCAGAGCTGCGCATTTTGGACAAGCTGACAGGCCAGTTGACCGATGCCGATGTGCCCGTGGGCCAAAGCGTGAGTGTGGGTAAGCTGACGGTGCAGATGAACGAATGCCGCTATCCTGCCAGCAACCAAACCGCCGATGCCGAGGCGCATTTGACCATTTCCGACGCGGCGGTATCTGCGCCTGTGTTTACGGGGTGGATGATTTCATCCAGCCCTGCGCTGTCGGCGCTGGATCATCCGCGCTATGACGTTTGGGTGATGCGCTGCGATGTACCCCAACTGGCGCTGCCCGAAGTCGAGCCGTTGCCCGACGAGGGCGAGGGTCAACCTGCCGAGGGGGGCGCTGCCGATGGGGGGGCGACCACCGATGCAGGCACGGGCCAGTAACCATCTGGGGTGAACGTGGCGCGCAGGGCTAGGGCCAGCGCAAGGCGGCGTTCATAATTTGCACGGGAAATTTCCACCGCGCCCAAACTGGCCAAATGCGGGGTCAGATATTGCGTATCAAACAGCGCAAAACCACCTGTGCGCAGGCGGTGCACCAGATAGGCCAACGCGATTTTGCTGCCCCCTGTGGCGCGCGAAAACATCGATTCGCCAAAGAACGCCCCGCCAATGGCCACGCCGTAAACCCCGCCCATCAGGGCGTTTTCGGCGTAAACCTCTAGGCTATGGGCATGGCCCAAGCGGTGCAATTCCATATACAAATCAAATATTTCCGCGTTGATCCATGTCTGCGGGCGGTCTGCGCAGGCCCGCACCACGCCTGCAAAATCGCGGTTGATGGCCACGTCATACCCGCCGCGCAAAATTTGCGCGCGCAAACTGCCGGATATGTGAAATGCGCCCAGATCAAACACGCCGCGCCGATGGGGCCGCATCCAATGAATGCCCGCAGCGCTGCGCGATTCCGCCATGGGAAAAACACCAATACGATAGGCGTTCAGCAAGATGTCGGGTGTGATGACGGGATCGGTCATGGCAAAAAGGCGGGGTCGCCCCCCGCCTTTTTGATCGCGTCTTGACTTACACGCTGTATTTCGCGGCCAGCCATTTTTCCAACCAGTGGATGTTGTAATCGCCCGACTGAATGTCAGGTTCGGCCAGCAGGTCATCGAACAGCGGCACAGTGGTTTCGATGCCGTCGATGATAAGTTCCCCCAGCGCGCGTTTCAGGCGTGCCAGCGCCTCGGGTCTGTCGCGGCCATGCACGATCAGCTTGCCAATCAGGCTGTCGTAATAGGGCGGGATCGAATAGCCCGAATACAGCGCCGAATCCATCCGCACGCCGTAACCGCCCGGCGCGTGGAACATGCGCACTTTGCCTGGGCAGGGCGAGAAATTGGGCAGCTTTTCGGCGTTGATGCGCACTTCGATGGAATGGCCATTGATGACCAAATCATCTTGGCCAAACGACATGTCCATGCCAGCGGCCACGCGAATTTGCTCGCGCACCAAATCCACACCGAAAATCGTTTCAGTGACGGGATGTTCCACCTGCAAGCGGGTGTTCATCTCGATAAAGAAAAACTCGCCGTTTTCGTACAGAAATTCAATCGTGCCTGCGCCAATATAGCCCAGTTTGGCCACGGCATCAGCGCAGACCTTGCCGATTTTGGCGCGCAGATCTGGCGTGATGGCGGGGCCGGGTGCCTCTTCAAACACCTTTTGGTGGCGGCGCTGAAGCGAGCAGTCCCGCTCGCCCAGATGCACCGCGCCGCCTTTGCCATCGCCAAAGACCTGAATTTCAATATGGCGCGGCTTTTGCAGGTATTTTTCGATATAGACTTCGTCATTGCCAAAGGCGGCCTTAGATTCTGACCGCGCCGTGCGAAAGGCAATTTCCAACTCTTCTGCGTTATGCGCCACTTTCATGCCGCGTCCGCCGCCGCCTGCTGTGGCCTTGATAATCACAGGAAAGCCGATGCCAGCCGCCACGCCAATGGCGGTTTCATAATCGGCAACGCCGCCGTCTGACCCCGGAACCACGGGAATGCCTAAATCTTTGGCGGTGACTTTGGCGGTAATTTTATCGCCCATAATGCGGATATGCTCCGCCTTAGGGCCAATAAACGTAATGCCATGATCTTCCAGCGCCTGCGCAAAGGCGGCGTTTTCCGAGAGGAACCCATATCCAGGGTGAACCGCCTGCGCGCCCGTAATCTCGCAAGCCGAGATAATCGCGGCCTTGTTCAAATAGCTTTCAGAACTGGGGTTTGGTCCAATGCAGACCGATTCGTCTGCCATGCGCACATGCATCGCGTCGGCGTCGGCGGTGGAATGCACCGCGACCGATTTGATGCCCATCTCGCGGCAGGCGCGGATCACGCGCAGGGCAATTTCGCCCCGATTGGCGATCAGAATTTTGTCAAACATCGCGCTACTCGATAATCATCAAGGGCGCGCCAAATTCGACCGCCGTGCCATCGGATACCAAAATCCGCTTAACAGTGCCTGCGCGCGGGGCGGGGATGTGGTTCATGGTTTTCATGGCTTCGATAATCAGCACGGTTTGGCCTTCGGCCACAGTCGCGCCCACGGTGACAAACGGCGTAGCGCCTGGTTCGGCGGCCAGATAGCAGGTGCCCACCATTGGGGAAGCCACAGCGCCCGGGTGTTTGGCAGGGTCTTCTACAGCGGCAGGGGCTGCGGGCGCAGGGGCTGCGGCGGCAGGGGCAGGGGCGGCATAGACGGGGGCCGCAGGGGCCGCCATTTGCACCACATTCGCCTGTTTAATCACGCGCACATCAAGGCTGTCATCTTCGCCATATTCGCGTTTGACGGAAATCTCGGTCAACTCGTTCTTGTTCAGTAGCTCGGCCAAGGCCGCGATAAAGGCGACATCCGCGTCGGTGGATTGTTTGCTCATGCAGTCCTCTGCCAGTTTGTGCGTGCCGCGGGGCGGCTGCGTTTTCCCTTTGTGCAGCATCTTTTGGCGCAAATTTGGGCCGAAATTTCCCGCGCGCCGTGCTGTGTCTGCCCCCTATATAGAAAAACCATTGCAGAAAAAAGAGGCGATGGCGCGCGAAACAGCCCGCATGGGCAGAAAAATCACCGCGCCAATAAATTTACCATTTGGAAAAATTTTGAACTTGTGGCAGCCTGATTCGAAAGATCGAACATATGGGAGCCGATATGCCGAACAGTCCCTTTACACCCGGAGTTGTGCAGGCCCGCCTCAGCGATGGCGAACTTGCGCAGAACTTTGCTGATATCTCGCCCATGCTGGACGCGCACGAGGCGCGGGTGGCAGCGGATCGCTGTTATTTCTGCCATGACGCGCCCTGCATCACGGCCTGCCCCACCGATATCGACATTCCGCTGTTTATTCGCCAAATCGCCACGGGCACGCCTGATGCTGCGGCGAAAACTATTCTGTCGCAGAATATCATGGGCGGCATGTGCGCCCGTGTTTGCCCCACCGAAGTGCTGTGCGAAGGCGCCTGTGTGCGCGAGATGGCCGAGGGCAAGCCCGTTGAAATTGGCCGCCTGCAACGCTTTGCCACCGATACGCTGATGGATAAGGGCATCCACCCGTTCACCCGCGCAAAGGCGACGGGAAAAAAGGTGGCCGTTGTGGGGGCAGGGCCTGCGGGCCTGTCCTGCGCGCACCGCGCGGCCATGCTGGGGCATGACGTAACAGTGTACGAGGCGCGCGCCAAGGCTGGCGGGCTGAACGAATACGGCATTGCGGCCTACAAAGCGGCCGATGATTTTGCCGCGCGCGAGGTGGACTGGCTGCTGAAAATCGGTGGCATTTCCATTCATTACGGCAAAGCCTTGGGCGCGGACATGACCCTTGCGCAGCTAGAGGCGGAATATGACGCGGTGTTTCTTGGCATTGGCCTTGGCGGCGTGAACGCGCTTGGCCTTGCGGGGGCCGATTTGGGCGGCGTGCAAAACGCGGTGGATTTCATCGAAGGTCTGCGCCAAACCGATAAGGCGCAGATCGCAATTGGCCGCGATGTGGTGGTGATTGGCGGCGGGATGACGGCGGTGGACGCTGCCGTGCAATCGCGCCTGCTGGGCGCGCAGAACGTGACGATGGTGTATCGCGGCCCGCGCGAGAAGATGAGCGCATCTGAATACGAACAGGAACACGCTACATCGGCGGGCGTGCGCATTATCTATAACGCCGCGCCAAAGGCCATTCACGGCAGTGGCCATGTGACGGGCGTTGAATTCACCTTTGCGGGCGGGGATGACTTTACCATTCCAGCCGATCAGGTGTTTTTGGCCATTGGCCAAACGCTGCAAGGCGCGCCCATCTTGCTGGACGGCAAAAAGCTGAAAACACATGCTGGCAAAGTCTGGGCGGGCGGTGATTGCGCGGCGGGCGGGCAAGACTTGACTGTGACCGCCGTGGCCGAAGGGCGCGATGCCGCTCTGGCCATTCATGCGAAACTTATGGGCTAGGGGGAAAAGACATGGCAAACCTGACAACAGATTTCATCGGGATCAAATCGCCCAACCCGTTTTGGCTGGCATCCGCCCCGCCCACGGACAAGGCCTATAACGTCGAGCGCGCGTTCGAGGCGGGCTGGGGCGGCGTGGTGTGGAAAACGCTGGGCAGCGAAGGCCCGCCTGTGGTGAACGTGAACGGCCCGCGTTACGGCGCGATTTGGGGCGCAGATCGCCGCCTGTTGGGGCTGAACAATATCGAACTGATCACCGACCGCCCGCTGCAAGTGAACCTTGACGAAATTAAGATGGTCAAGCGCAAATGGCGCGACCGTGCTATGGTCATCTCGCTGATGGTGCCGTGTGACGAGGAATCGTGGAAAGACATCCTGCACCGTATTGAAGATACCGAAGCTGACGGGGTGGAACTGAACTTTGGCTGCCCGCATGGCATGGCCGAACGCGGCATGGGCAGCGCGGTGGGCCAAGTGCCCGAATATATCGAAATGGTCACGCGCTGGGTGAAAACCTATTCCCGTATGCCGTGCATCGTAAAGCTAACCCCCAACATCGCCGATATCCGCAAACCTGCCGAAGCGGCCAAACGCGGCGGGGCGGATGCGGTATCGCTGATCAACACGATCAATTCGATCACCTCGGTCAACCTTGACAGCTTCAGCCCCGAACCGATGATCGACGGCAAAGGCACGCATGGCGGCTATTGCGGCCCTGCGGTCAAGCCCATTGCGCTGAATATGGTTGCGGAAATTGCGCGGTCAGAGGCGACACGCGGCCTGCCTATTTCGGGCATCGGCGGGGTGACGACATGGCGCGATGCGGCGGAATTTATGGCGCTAGGCGCGGGCAATGTGCAGGTTTGCACGGCGGCGATGACCTATGGGTTCAAGATTGTGCAGGAAATGATTTCGGGCCTGTCCGATTATATGGACAGCAAAGGCATGACCAGCACCGCAGACCTTGTTGGCCGCGCCGTACCGAACGTGACCGATTGGCAATATCTGAACCTGAACTATGTGACCAAGGCGCAGATCAACCAAGACGACTGTATCAAATGCGGGCGCTGCTATGCCGCCTGCGAAGATACATCCCACCAAGCGATAGCCATGAGCGAGGATCGCACCTTTACCGTCAAGGACGAGGAATGCGTGGCCTGCAATCTGTGCGTCAACGTCTGCCCCGTGGAAAATTGCATCACCATGGTGACGCTGGATAAGGGCGCAATAGACGAACGCACGGGCAAAAAGGTGGACGATTACGCCAACTGGACAACCCATCCGAACAACCCATCCGTCGCGGCGGAGTAAAGACGCAGAAAACGCGCCGAGTCTGCAATAGTGCGAATCCAGCGCCGAAACAGACGCTGCGATGCGGCGAAAATGTTGCAAATGCACAAATGGCAGAAAAGGGGGGCCTATGCGGCCCCCCTCGCTGCGCTCACCCCCCGCAAGGTATTTTTAGAGTTAGGAAGGCACAGACCTTCTGCCTGCTTCCTAACTCTGAAAATACCTTGGGGGAGCGGCAAGGCCGCGGGGGCAAAGCCCCCTCTACACCTGCAACAATCGCGTCAGCAGGGTTTCCAAATAACGGTCTGCCCCCGCAAAGGGGTCGACACCTGTCCCCAATACGGCGCGCACTTGCACGTCGAAATCGGCGTAGTGCTGGGTCAGCGCCCAGATCGAAAAGATCAGATGGGTGGGATCGCAGGGGGCGATTTTGCCAGCAGCCATCCATGCCGCAATGACGGCGGATTTTTCGGCGACCAGCGCACGCAGATCGGTTTCAATCACCCCCCGCATCCGCGGCGCGCCTTGTAGCATTTCATTGGCAAACAGGCGGCTTTCGCGCGGGTATTCGCGCGCCAGTTCCAGTTTGCGATGGGCGTAGGATTTGATTTCGGCCAGCGGATCGCCAGCAGGGTTCATCGCGCGCAAAGGGTCAAGCCATGTTTCCAAAAGCTGCGTCAAAAGGGCGTTATGCACGGCCTCTTTGCTGGGAAAGTAGTAAAGCAAGTTGGGTTTTGACAGGCCCGCGCGGGCGGCGATTTCATCGAGCGTCGCACCGCGAAAGCCTGCGGATGAAAACACTTCCAGCGCCGCCTCTAGGATCACCTCGCGGTTGCGGGCTTGGATGCGGGTGGGCGCTTTGGCTTTGGGAACAGGGATCGGGGACACGGCGCTTCTTTGGGTTGTCAGGAGTTCAAACTGGCCCAAGCCGCGCCGCATTGCAAATGCAAATTGCCCCGCCACAGACAATGGCGGCGCCTATTTCTTATTCGGCAGCGATAATAATGACATAAGGGACAACTGTCAGCATTGCGACAATCATGGTCATCGCGAGGGGTAGGCCTTTGAACATTCAATCCTCCGTTGCAAGTTTACCGCGTGCAGGTAGGCATGAATCTGCAAAAGTCTAGGATAGAACGCGAAAATTTGGGCGCGATTAGGCCAGATGCGCGCGCATCGCGGCCACGACCATGGCGTGATCTTCCAGTTGCGGCAGGCCAGATACCGTTACCACCGCCACAACGCCAACCCCTGCCACCACCACAGGCACAGCGCCGCCATGATCGGCATAGTCGGCGCTGGAAAGCCCGTTGCGCGGCAGGTCTTGCCCCTTTTCGCGGTTGGTGCAGCCCACCTCAAGCGAGGATTTGCCAAACATGAACGCGACATTGCTTTTGCGCAGGGCCCATTTGTCATTCAGCGGGGCCGCTCCCTGCAAGGCCGCATGAAACAGCGTGCGTTCGGGGGTGCGGATGTTGATGACCACGCCCAATCCATCATCCTGCGCCATTTGCACCAAGGCGCGGCCCAAGGCCCATGCATCGCCTTCGTCAAAGCTGGGGAAAATCAGCGCGTCGGTTTCGGCGGCGACCGCGTGGGCAGAGGGCAGGTTTTCCGATGTCATGGGGTGTCCTTTGGCGAAATTCTGCGCCAGCCTATGCGATTTGGCCCGCGCGCAGCAAGGGTTTTGCGCTGTGCTGCCTAAAGCTTGGGCAAGCTGTGCGCGTTGCCGAAAATTCGTGCGAATTTTGTTGACCGAATGGTCAACATCTATAGCCTTGGGCGCAAAGGCAGCGCGAGGGGAATCGCGCGGCGCGGGGCAATTGTCCCCAAGGATGGGAGCGAAAGATGGCGGTTTTGGCCAATCAGCGGATCAATGCGCAGCGGCTGTGGGACAGTCTTGGCGAGATGGCCATGATTGGGCCAGGCGTGGCGGGGGGCTGCAACCGCCAGACTCTGACCGATGCCGATAGCGCGGGGCGGCATCTGTTTGCGCGCTGGTGCGCGGAGGCGGGCATGAGCATGGGTGTGGACACGATGGGCAATATGTTTGCCACCCGCGCAGGGACGCACCCTGATGCGCTGCCCGTGTATATGGGCAGTCATTTGGACACGCAGCCGACGGGCGGGCGGTATGATGGCGTCTTGGGCGTTTTGGGCGCGCTGGAGGTTGTGCGCAGCATGAATGATCTTGGCATCAAGACGCGCCGCCCGATTGTGGTGACAAATTGGACCAATGAGGAAGGCGCGCGCTTTGCCCCTGCGATGCTGGCATCTGGCGTGTTTGCGGGAATTCATACGCAGGACTATGCCTATGGGCGCAGGGATTTGGATGGCAAAAGTTTTGGCGAGGAACTGGCGCGGATTGGCTGGGTGGGGGATGAGGCGGTAGGCAGCCGCAAAATGCACGCCATGCTGGAGCTGCATATCGAGCAGGGGCCGATTTTGGAGGCCGAGGGGAAAACGATTGGTGTTGTGACCCACGGGCAGGGGCTTTGGTGGCTGGAGATTACCCTAACGGGGAAGGACGCGCATACGGGGTCGACCCCGATGACTATGCGGGTGAATGCGGGGCTGGGCATGGCGCGGATTACGGAACGTGTGCATCAGATCGCCATGGCGCACCAGCCGAACGCTGTGGGCGCAGTGGGGCAGGTGAAGGTTTATCCAAACTCGCGCAATGTGATTCCGGGGAAGGTGGTGTTTACCGTTGACATCCGCTCGCCCGAACAAGGCAAGCTAGACCTGATGCGCGGCGAGGTGGAGCGGGCGGCGTATGCCGTGGCGGCGGAGTTGGGGCTGGGGTGCAGCATTGAACCCGTGGGCCATTTCGACCCTGTGACCTTTGATCCTGATCTGGTGAATGTGGTGCGCGGGGCGGCAGAGCGGCTGGGGCACGCCCATATGGATATCATTTCAGGCGCGGGGCATGATGCCTGCTGGACCAACCGCGTGGCCCCGACTGTGATGATCATGTGCCCCTGTGTGGGGGGCTTAAGCCATAACGAGGCGGAAGAGATATCCCCTGAATGGGCGGCGGCGGGAACGGATGTTTTGCTGCACGCGTGTTTGGAAGTGGCAGAGGTGGTGGGGTGAACACGAAAACTAGAACTCCTTCGAAGCCCATAAAACGGAGTGATGAGGTTATCCTAATTGGATATTTCTTATCGCGCTGCACGGATTTTTCGGATGGCAAAAAACCGCGTCCTCCCAAGGTCTTGAACGTGGATAAATGGACACACTGTTACGATCTATTCTTTTTAAAATTTGCTGACGGACGAGGCCGTGACCATTTTCGCCACACCTTGCGAAATACACGAGACATATTTGACTCTTTGTTCCAGAACGGCCGAACTGGTTGGTCGGAAG
>JAIXVS010000299.1 GCA_027482795.1 Rhodobacter sp. | reverse complement strand
GCCAGCCCAAAACCGGCCAAAATCTGGGAAATGCAGCAAAAAGGCGCGGCGTGCGGGGTTGATTGTGGGATTTAACATGCCCCAGCGATACTGCAGGGCCAAAGCTGCTGCAAGCGCTATGCGCAATTGGGTTGCCTTAGCGCGGCCTTGCCTTAGATAGCGGGCAAGAATGTAAAGGATACCAAAACCATGACACGCAGCGCCGATCACCCAATTCACGCCCAGTTCATACCCCGCCATTCGCCCCGCGCCTTTGCCAGCACGGAAATGAGCGAGGGACAGATGCTGCAATTGCTGGAAGCCGCCCGCTGGGCCCCTTCGGCCAGCAACAACCAGCCGTGGCGTGCGGCCTATGGTTTGCGGGGGGATGCGGGGTTTGCCACTATTTTGGCCGCATTGAATGAGGGCAACCGTATTTGGGCAGGCCGCGCATCGGGTCTGATCGCTTGGGCCTCGCGCAGCGTTGTCACGCGCGAAGGGCAAGATCGCCCCAATGCTTGGGCGGCATTTGATGCGGGCACGGCGTGGGGATATTTGGCCTTGCAGGCGCAGGATATGGGGATGTTTGCCCATGCCATGGGCGGGTTTGATGCAGCCGTTTTGGCGCAAAGCCTTGATATGCCAGATGATTTCACCCTGCATGCCGTGATTGCTGTAGGCACATATGGCAACCCCGCAGACCTGCCCGAAGACAAACGCGCGGGCGAGGTGCCAAATGGGCGCAATGCTGTGGGCACTTGGGCCGCCAAGGGCAAATTTGCCTGATTATTCCAGTTCTATCGTGCCGGGCGGCTTGGATGTGATGTCGTAAAACACACGGTTCACGCCGCCCACTTCATTGATGATGCGCGTCATCGTCTCGCCCAGAAACTCGTGGGTGAAGGGGTAGGTGTCGGCTGTCATCCCATCGACAGATGTCACCGCCCGCAGGGCCAGCGCATAATCATAGGTGCGCCCGTCGCCCATAACGCCCACGGTTTTCATTGGCAAAATCGCGGCAAAGGCCTGCCAAATCTCGTCATACAGCCCGTGTTTGCGAATTTGGTCGATGTAGACGGCATCGGCGCGGCGCAGAATGTCTAGCTTTTCTGCCGTAATCTCGCCCGGGCAGCGGATGGCAAGGCCAGGGCCAGGGAAGGGGTGGCGGCCGATAAAGGCAGCCGGCAGGCCCAACTCGCGCCCCAAAGCGCGCACTTCGTCTTTGAACAATTCGCGCAGCGGTTCGACCAGTTTCAGCCCCATCTTTTCGGGCAGGCCGCCCACATTATGGTGCGATTTTATGGTCACCGAAGGCCCGCCTGAAAAGCTCACCGATTCGATCACATCAGGGTATAGCGTGCCTTGGGCCAAAAACTTGGCCCCCCCAACGGCGGTGGCATGTTTTTGAAACACATCAATAAACAGCCGCCCTATGGTTTTGCGTTTGACTTCGGGGTCAGAAACCCCTTGCAGCGCGGTCAGGAATAATTCCGATTCCTCGGCATGGATCAGCGGCATTTTGTAGGTGTCGCGGAACATGGTTACAACCTGCTCTGCCTCGCCCAAGCGCAAAAGACCGTGGTCAACGAACACGCACGTCAGTTGATCGCCGATGGCTTCATGGATCAGCACGGCGGCGACCGAGCTGTCGACCCCGCCTGACAGCCCGCAAATCACCTTAGCATCGCCCACCTGCGCGCGGATTTTCGCAATAGCTTCCGCGCGGTAGGCGCCCATTGTCCAATCGCCCTTAAACCCCGCGATGCGCACGAAATTTTCGAACAATTTCGCGCCTTTGGGGGTGTGGTGCACCTCGGGGTGGAATTGCACGGCATAGAAATGGCGGGCAGGGTCGGCGGTAATGGCAAAGGGCGCGTTGGGCGATGTGCCATAGACCTGAAAGCCAGGAGCGATGTGGCTGACATGGTCGCCATGGCTCATCCAAACCTGTTCGCGGGCATCGGCAAACCAGCCGTCCAAAATGGCCAAATCACCGCCTGCGGGGGTGACAAAGGCGCGGCCAAATTCTGCTGTGCCATGGCCACGCTCCACGCGCCCACCCAGCATATGCATCATCACCTGTTGGCCATAACAAATGCCCAAAACGGGGATGTTCATGTCAAACAATGTGGGCTGGGGTAGGGGCGCGCCATCGGTAAACACCGACGCAGGCCCGCCCGACAAAATCACCGCGCGGGGCGCGAAATTTGCCAAAAAGGCGGCGTCCACCTTATTATAGGGGTGAATTTCGCAATACACGCGCAATTCGCGCAGGCGGCGGGCGATCAGTTGGGTGACTTGGCTGCCAAAGTCGATGATCAGAAGTTTGTCATGGTGCATCATGCGCCTTTGCCTAGCCTTTGGGGCCTTAAACCGCAAGTAGCATGGCCGCGAATTTGCGCCGCAATCTTGCGCTTGGAACAGCGGTTTTCAGGTATTTTGGCCAAAGTGAAAGCGCATGTCGGTTTTGATTGCCGCATATGTCGCAAATGGCGCGCAAATGGCGATTTTGGGGGGCGATGCGGGGGCGCGATTGGGCATAAGGGCAAAAAATGACAGGAGTTTGCGATGAACGAAGATGTAGGGCGGCGGGTGCGGGGCGGCGGCGGGTCTGCGCGGCGGGCCGAGCGTACGGCGGTATCTTTTGAAACCGCACGCTTCATTCAGCGCAATATCCCCAATTTTGAAATTCTGAACGACGAGGCGCTGGCCATTATTGAATGGAACGCCGACACGGTTTTGGAAGAAATTGGCGTGAATTTCATCGAAAATCCCGCAGCCCTAGACCTGTGGCGCGCCGCAGGGGCCGATGTGCGCGGCGAGAGGGTGCATATCCCGCGCGGGCTGGCGCGCAAACTCTGCGAAACCGCACCGAAAACCTTAACCCAATATGCCCGCAATCCCGAACGCAATGTCGATATTAGCGGG
>JAIXVS010000173.1 GCA_027482795.1 Rhodobacter sp. | reverse complement strand
TAGGGTGCGTGCTTGCACGCACCACTCTCAACCCCCAACCCACCGCCCAAATTGGCGCGTTAAATCGCGCACTCTACTCACTGTCCCTACGGATGCAATACGCATAACATACGCAAAACATACGCCAACCATACGCGAAAATCCCACGAAAAAAGGCCTTTGCGGCGCGGCCCCGCCATTCACTGAATAACAGGCAACGCCGCCGCCTCTGGCTCTGGCCCCTGCCCCACGGCCAGCGCCTCGCCCCGAATGATCCGCGCGATCTGGGCGGCATCGCCCTCGCTGAAGGTCAACGGCAATCGCATGTCGATCAGCCCTGCCAGCACCGCATCGGTTTTGGGGCAGCTTTGCGCCCCCGCATAGGCCCAATGGTCATAGCGCGAGGTAAAGGCGACGGGGCGGTCAGCGCCGAACCATTTCAGTTCCACCCCCCGCGCCAAACACCGCGACAGGAACGCGCCGATACGGGCGGCAGACCAATCTGGCAGGCGGAATTGGAAAGATGACGGCGCGAAATGTTCTGCCTGTGGCCGATGCGGCAGCACCAGACCTGTCACGCCTGCAAGGCCCCCTTCGATCACGCTATACAGCCCCTGCCAGCGTGCGACCCTACCCTCTAGCAGCGGCAATTGCGGGCGTAAAATGGCCGCGCGCAGGTTGTCCATTCGCCCCGAAACATTGGGGGTATGCAGGCGCAAATCTTCATAAACCGCCGCATCAGGGCCTGCTAAATGTTTGGAATATAGCATATAACTGCCCGACAGCAGCGTGGCGCGCGCCATTACCTCGGCATTGTCCGAAATCAAAAACCCACCCTCGCCCGCATTGATATGCTTGTAGGTTTGCATCGAATAGCAGCCCACAATTCCGTGCCGCCCCGAAGGCACGCCGTTCCACGCCGCCCCCATTGTATGGGCACAATCTTCAATGATTTGTATGCCCAAGCCTGCGCAAAGGGCCACCAGCGCGTCCATATCGCAGATATGCCCGCGCATATGCGACAGCATCAAAATCCGCGCGCCCGTGGCCTGCGCCTTGGCGGCCAAATCGGCAAAATCAATCGTCAAATCGGGGGTGGTTTCGATGAAAATCGGCCGCCCGCCCGCCGCTGCAATAGCCCCTGGCACGGGGGCAAGGGTAAAGGCGTTGGTCAACACAGGATCGCCCGCCGCCATCCCCACCGCGCGCAAAGCGCAGCCCAAAGCATAACCGCCAGAGGCGACAGCAAGGCAGTATTTTGCGCCCACTAGGGCTGCAAATTCCTGTTCCAGCAAAACCGCCTCGGCCACCTCGCCCGCGGCCGTGTTGTAACGGTGCAAACGGCCATGGCGCAGCACGGCAACAGCGGCCTCTATCCCCGCCTCGGGGATGGGTTCTTGCTGGGTGAAACTGCCCGTAAACACCTCGCCAAAGGCACCGCTTACGACTTCTTTGTTCATGGTGCCTCTCCCGCTGTGGGTTTAGTGCGCAGCGCCTGCGGCATCACAAACACATACAGCAGCGTGGCGGCTGCCACCACGCCCCCCGCAATCCAAAACCCCACATCGGGCGAGGTGATGGGCGCACTACCAGACATAAAGAAACCAAAGACCTGCCCAAAGAACACCGTGCCAAACAGCATCGCCAGCGACATAATCCCCGATAGCCCACCCTGCAATTCGCCTTGGGCATCCTCGGGCGCAAGACGGGTTAGGATGGCGGTGATCATCGGATGCACAAAGCCTTCGGGCCCATGCACAACCATCAGCGCAAACACCATCCACGGCGCAGCGACTAGGCCGTAGGCCACCAGCACGATTGCGCCAAGGCAAAGGCCAATCAGGGCAAGCCGCGCCTCGCCAAACATCTTGGCCCCCAGGCCCGATAGCGCCCCCTGGAAGACGGCGGTCACAATGCCAAAGGCCGCCAGCGACAGGCCCACCATGGCGGGCGACCATTCAAATTTTGCAATGCCCCAAAATGTCCAAATCGCCTGATAAACCGAGGTGGCAAAGAAAAACAGCGCCAGCACCGCAACCAGTGGCAGAACGCCCTTATAGGTGGAAAACACGCCAAACACCGCAAAGGGGTTGGCGCGGCGCCATTCAAAGGCGCGGCGCTTTTCGGGCGGCAGGCTTTCGGGCAGAACGAAATAGCCAAAGGCAAAGTTCAACACCGAAATCGCGGCGGCGGCATAGAACGGCACGCGCGGGCCAAATTCACCCAAGAGCCCGCCGATGGCAGGCCCAAGAATAAACCCAAGGCCAAAGGCCGCGCCCAGCATTCCAAAATATTTGCCCCGCTCTTCTGGCTCGGTCACATCGGTGATATAGGCATTGGCAATCACCCAAGACGCCCCGCACAACCCCGCCAAAATGCGCCCCACAAACAGCCAGCCCAGCGTGGGGGCCAGCGCATGCATCAAATAATCAAACCCCAGCCCCGCCACGGCAATCAGCAAAAGGGGGCGGCGGCCAAAGCGGTCAGACAAATTGCCCATCAGCGGCCCCGCGAAAAAGGTCGCCACGGCATAGGCAGCAAACATCCATGCCGACATTTTCGCAGCATCCGCCAGCGACATTTGCCCAACCGTTTCAATCAGCTGCGGCAAGACAGGCATGATAATGCCAAAGCCGATCATATCCAGCACCACGGTGATGAAGATAAAGGTGATGGCCGATTTCGATTTTGCGGGGGCAAGGGCGGATATTGTCATACCCCCGATTTACGCTTTTGTAACGCTATCGTCAAACGCTGTGCTTGGGGCCAGCAAAGGGGGCCTATGCGGCCCCCTCGGAGCTGCGCTCCTCACCCCCGCAGGATATTTTTTGAGCAAGGAAGCAGGCCGACGGTCTGCCCCTTCCTTGCTCGAAAAATATCCTCGGGGTGAATTGGCCGCAGGCCAAGAGGGGGGCGAGCCCCCCTTATGCCCCGCCCAGCAAGTGCGCAGCAAGATCGGGCAAGTCATCGAAATGGCGCAGCACAGCATCAGGTACAAGGGCCGCGACAGCGCCGCCATTGGGGCCAAAGCCAACCAGAACCGATGGCACACCAGCGGCGCGGGCAGTTTTATGATCGGTTTCGGTATCGCCCACCAGCAGCGATTTTGTGCCGCCAACGCCTGCCACTGCGGCCAAAAATGGGGCGGGGTCGGGCTTAACCACGTTTAGGCTGCCCGCACCAATCAGCGCGCCGAACAAATCGCGGATGCCCAGAGATTGGATCAGCGCCTCGGCCAGATAGGTGGGTTTGTTGGTACAAATGGCGCAGGCAAAGCCCCGCGCGCGCAGGGTGCGCACGGCAGCTTCAGCCCCATCGTAAAGGCGAGACTGCACGCAGATCACGCCTTCATACTGCGCCAGTAAATCGGGATAATGGGCGGTGATCTGCGCCTCATCCACGGCTATCCCAAGCCGCGCAAAGCCAAGCCGCAGCATGGCCCGACCGCCCTGATGCGCAACCCCTTCATCGCCCGCGCCCAAGGGCGGCGCATGGCCCAGTGCGGCAAATGTGGCATTGGCTGCGGCCAGCAAATCGCCCGAGGTATCGGCCAGCGTGCCATCCAAATCAAAGACAACAGTTTTCATTCATGAAACCTTATGTGAAGAGCGCGGGCCAATGAGGTCTTGCGATTATGCCCCCCTCGCGTAAAACGGGGCCGAGCAAAAGGAAAGAGGCGCAATGACGGTTTCCCTAATTGTTTTGGCCGCAGGCATGGGCACGCGGATGAATTCCGATCTACCCAAAGTGTTGCATCATGTTGCCAGCGCGCCTTTGCTGCATCATGCGCTGCTGGCGGGTGCCTCGCTGGAGCCTGCCCGCATCGTTGTGGTCACGGGCCATGGGGCAGACGCGGTCGCGGCCAGTGCCGCTGGTTTTGACCCTGCCTGCGAATGCGTGCTGCAAGAGCCGCAGCTTGGCACAGGCCATGCCGTGGCGAAGGCCGCGCCGTTGTTGGCAGATGCCACGGGGGATGCTTTTGTTTTGTATGGCGACACCCCGTTTATTCGCCCCGAAACTTTGGCCGCCATGCAGCACGCACGGGCCAAGCATTCGGTGATTGTTCTGGGCTTTCATGCCGCCGATCCTGGCCGTTATGGGCGGCTTGTGGCGCAGGGCGAGGCGCTGGAAAAAATTGTGGAGTATAAGGATGCATCAGATGAAGAACGCGCGATAACGCTTTGCAACTCTGGCGTTATTTGCGCCGATGTTCAAGTTTTGATGCGCCTTGTCGGCGCGCTGAAAAACGACAATGCGGCGGGTGAATATTATCTGACCGACATCATAGGCATGGCCCGCGCCGAGGGGCTTAGTGCAGGCATTGTGCTGTGCGATGAGGCCGAGACGATGGGCATCAACACCCGCGCCGAACTTGCCCGCGCCGAAGCTGCCTTTCAGGCCCGCGCGCGCGCAGAGGCGCTGGACAATGGCGTGACGCTAACCGCGCCCGAAACCGTGTTTTTCGCCATCGACACCCATATTGGCCGCGATGCCATCATTGGCCCCAATGTGCTGATGGGGCGCGGGGTAACCATTGAATCGGGGGCCGAGGTGAAGGGATTTTGCCATTTGGAAGGCTGCCATATCTCGCGCGGCGCGCATGTTGGCCCTTTTGCCCGCCTGCGCACGGGGGCGGAATTGGCCGAAGATGTGCATGTTGGCAACTTTGTCGAGATTAAGAATGCGATTTTGGACGAAGGTGTGAAAGTAGGTCATTTGACCTATTTGGGCGATGCCGACGTGGGCGAGTTTACAAATATTGGTGCAGGAACAGTGACTTGCAACTATGACGGTGTGATGAAGCACCGCACGGTGATTGGCCGCAATGCCTTTATCGGCAGCGATACGATGCTGGTCGCGCCCGTTCGCGTGGGCCACGGTGCGCTGACGGGGTCAGGCAGCGTGATCACCGAGGACGTGCCAGATGAGGCCATCGCCTTGGGGCGCGCCAAACAGGTGAACAAAGCGGGGCTTGCGCCAAAATTGTTCGAAAAGTTAAAATCCATCAAAGAAAAACAACAAAAGGGGCAGTGAAATGTGCGGAATTATCGGGGTACTGGGAAATCACGAAGTGGCACCTTTGCTGGTGGAATCGCTGAAACGCCTTGAATATCGCGGCTATGATTCTGCTGGAATTGCCACTGTGAATGGCGGGAAATTAGATCGCCGCCGCGCGGTGGGAAAGCTTGTACATCTGTCCGATTTGCTTGTGCATCACCCTTTGGCGGGCCATGCGGGCATTGGGCATACCCGCTGGGCCACGCATGGCGCTGCCACGGAAAACAATGCCCATCCCCATGCCAGCGGCCCCGTGACAGTGGTGCATAACGGCATCATCGAAAATTTCCGCGCCCTGCGCGAAAAGCTTAGCATTCATGGCCTGCTGCCCAGCACCGATACCGATACCGAAACGGTTGCGATGCTGTGCGCGCATTACATGGGCCAAGGGATGGATGCGCGCGCGGCTGTGCAGGCCACTGTGGCCGATTTGGACGGGGCCTTTGCCCTGCTCTTTTTGTTTTCGGGCGAGGATGATCTGATGATCGCCGCGCGCAAGGGCAGCCCTTTGGCCATTGGCCACGGGGATGGCGAGATGTTTGTGGGCAGTGATGCCATTGCCCTAGCGCCGATGACCGATCAGATCACGTATCTAGAAGAGGGCGATATCGCCTTTGTCACCCGCGCGGGGGCCGAAATAATCGATGCGCGGGGCGCGCTGGCAAACCGCGCCAAACAGCGGATTGAAACGCAAAGCACTGTCATCGACAAGGCAGGGCATAAGCATTTCATGACCAAGGAAATTCATGAGCAGCCCGTTGTCATGGCCGAGGCGCTGGCGCGTTATGCCCCCAATGGTCTGCCTGTATTCCCCGATGCCTTGGACTTTTCGCGATTTGACCGCGTGGTGATGGTGGCCTGCGGCACGGGGTTTTATTCTTGCCTAACGGCGAAATATTGGTTCGAACAAATCGCCCGCATCCCCTGCGAGGTGGATGTGGCATCCGAATTCCGCTATCGCGAGCCGCCGATTGCGCCGCGCACCTTGGCCGTGTTCGTCAGCCAATCAGGGGAAACCGCCGACACGCTGGCGGCCCTGCGCTATGCAACTGGCCGCGCCGATATGGTGCTGTCTTTGGTCAATGTTGGCACGTCTAGCATTGCGCGCGAATCCGACCTTGCGCTGGCGATTTTGGCGGGGATCGAGGTATCGGTCGCCTCGACCAAAGCCTATACGAACCAGCTGACAGTATTGGCCCTTCTGGCCCTGCACGCCGCTCGCGCCAAGGGCGCACTGGACGAGGCCAGCATCCGCGCCCATGTTGCCGACTTGCGCGCCGTGCCCGATTTGATGCGCCAAACCTTGGGCTTGGACAGCCAGATTGCCGCAATGGCGGGCATGCTGGCCCCTGCCCCTTCGGTGCTGTTTCTGGGGCGCGGCGTGATGTTTGCCACGGCGCTAGAGGCTGCGCTGAAGATGAAAGAGCTGTCCTATATCCATGCCGAGGCTTATGCCAGCGGCGAGTTAAAACACGGCCCCATCGCGCTGATCGACCCTAACCTGCCCGTGGTGGTCTTTGCCCCGCATGACCGATTGTTCGACAAAACCGTGTCGAACATGCAAGAGGTGATGGCGCGGCACGGGCGGGTGCATCTGATTACCGATGCGGCTGGCGCAGAATCGGCACGCGCGGGCACGGCGGGGGTACTGGAGTTGCCTGCGGCGGGTGATTTGGCAGCCCCCATCCTGTACGCCCTGCCCGCGCAGCTGCTGGCCTATCACACCGCCATGGCCAAGGGTACCGATATTGACCAGCCGCGCAATCTGGCCAAATCGGTGACGGTGGAGTGATCCACCGCCCCGCCCCGCGCGTATCAGAATAAAGGGAGTGCGCGGCATGAAAAGACGTTTATTTTTGGCGGGCGGGATTGTCTTGGGCGGGCTTGCCCTGACAAGCTGCGCCTCAAGGCCCGCCGCGCCAAAGTCCCCCGCTGCACCGTTGACCTTGGTTGATGCGTTTTCAGGGCGCGCGACGGGGGTGGGCGAGTTCAAAGTCTGGCTGACGGGGGATCAGCGGCGCTTTACCGCGCTGCTGAACGGAACCGTCACGGGCCAAACAGGCGCGCGCCGTCTGACTGTTGTGGAAGATTTCATCTATGACGATGGCGATAAAAACCGCCTGACTTGGGTGTTTGATGAGATGGCCCCCCAAAATGACGGAACTGTCCGCTGGACGGGCAAGCGCGAAGATACCGTTGGAACCGCCGAAGTGATCGAAGAAGACGGCGTAATCCGCTTGACCTATACGGCCGATTTCGTCTCGCCCTCGGGCACAACGCGGCTGGGTTTTTCGGATGTGATTTATGATACGGGGGGTGGTCTGATCATCAATGATGCGATTGTCACGCGCTGGGGTCTGCCTGTGGCGAAAGTGCAGTTTAAAATTCAGCGCTAAACTCTTGCGCGCAAAGCGAAGGGGCGGCAAGAGGGGGCATCTGTGAAAGGCCCCGAAATGCTGAAAGCCGCCCTTGCTGCCCTGAACGGCGCAGCCAACCCCGAAAAAGCCGCCGAAATGGCCGCCTACCACAAGGTAGACCGCCCCTATTTGGGCATTCCCGTGCCGCAGGTCGAAGATTTCACTGACGCATGGCGCGCCGAGATGGACGTTTTGGCGCGGGTGGATTTGGCCGCGGGCCTCTGGGACAGCAATATCCACGAAGCCCGCGTCGCCGCCTGCAAACTGCTGACCCAAGCGCGGATGAAAGAGGGTGATACCCCCGCCTTTGATTTAATCTGCACCTGGGCGCCGCAGTTTGACGCTTGGGCGCTGGCCGATCACGCCTGTATTGCGCTGCAAAAGCGCCTTGTGGCAAATCCGCAGCGGCTGGACGTGATCGAAGATTGGACAGTATCGCCCCTGATGTGGATGCGCCGCGCCGCCCTTGTCGCCACCCTGCCATGGGCGAAAATCAACCATCCCAAACCCGAAGACAGCGCCATTCGCGAGCGGATTTTGGACTGGGCGGCGCTGTATGTGCCCGACCGCGACTGGTTTATGCAAAAGGTCGTCGCATGGTGGCTGCGCGATCTGTCCAAACACGACGGCGCGCGCACGGCGGCCTTTCTGGCCGAACATGGCCCCTATATGAAGGCTTTTGCCCGCAAAGAGGCGGCGCAATACCTTCCTGAAGACCTGCGCGCGGGGCTGGCGCTGTAGGGGGGCTAGCCCCCCTGCGTCTTTGCCAGCAAAGCCGCTCCCCCCAAGGTATTTGCAGAGTTAGGAAGGGGCAGACGGTTTGCCTGCTTCCTTGCTCTAAAAATATCCTCGGGGGGAGGTTGCTAAAGCTGTGCTTTAGCAACTGGGGGGGGCGAGCCCCCCCTTTTAGGGCAGGGCCAAGACCTGCACTTGGGGCAAATCTGTTAGGGCCAGCCCCAGCGCGCGATAGGCCGAAAACGACAGCGTTGCCGCCCCAGCAGCGGGCAGCAGATCAACATTGACGCCCGCGCCATTGGCCAGCACAGCGCGGCCTTTGCTGGGGGCGGCGAGCAGATTTGATTTCAGCCACAGGCCGGGTTCGGCTGGGCTTCCTAAGGCGACACTGACAATGCCTAAAACTTGGCTGGGCGTTTGGCCAGTATTGGGGGCGGCCACGGCGGCGGCTTTTTGGGCTTCGGTCACCACGTCCAGCGCGGCGGCGCTTTGCCCGCCCGTGGTCAGCGCGCGCAGGCTGCTATCCTCGGGGCGGGGCAGAAGCCAAGATTTGGTCTTGCTCCACGCCCCTGCGCAGGCGGACAAGGGCAAGATCAGGCACAGGGCAAGGATGATGCGTTTCATGGTTTGAACCTAGGGGCAAAATGCCCCCCTCGCAAGAGGCAGCAACGGGGACTTGCAACTTTGGCTTGCGTCTGTGCCCTCGCGTCTGGGGTCTGGAGTCTCGGGTCTGGAGTCTGGGGCTTGCGGGGGCCGCGCGGGGGCCTTAGGTTGGGCCCATGCAAAACGCCCCCCTTATTGACCCATTCGCGCGCGCCATCACTTATCTGCGCCTGTCGGTGACAGATCGCTGCGATTTTCGCTGCACCTATTGCATGTCCGAGGCGATGCAGTTTCTGCCGCGCGCCGATTTGCTGACGCTGGAAGAGCTGGACCGCCTATCCAGCGCCTTTATCGCCCTTGGCGTGCGCAAGCTGCGCATCACGGGCGGCGAGCCGCTGGTGCGCAAGGGGATTATGACGCTGTTTCAATCGCTTAGCCGCCATTTGGCCAGCGGCGCGCTGGAGGATTTGACGCTGACCACCAATGGCAGCCAACTGGCGCGCTATGCCGATGATCTGGCGGCCTGCGGGGTGCGGCGGATCAACGTCTCGCTGGACACGTTGGATGCCGATAAATTCGCCGCCATCACCCGTTGGGGCAAACTTGGCCCTGTTTTAGATGGGATCGCTGCGGCGCAGGCTGCGGGGATGCGGGTGAAAATCAACACCGTGGCGCTGAAAGGCGTGAATGAGGATGAGCTTTTCACCCTGACCGATTGGTGCGCTAAGGCGGGCCATGATCTGACCTTTATCGAAGTTATGCCGATGGGAGAGGATATGGGCGATGCGCTGCGCCTTGGCCAGTACTGGCCGCTGACGGATCTGCGCGCGCGCCTTGCGGCCCGCTATGGCATGACCGAGTTGCCGCTGCGCACGGGCGGGCCTGCGCGCTATGTGCGGCTGGATGCCACGGGCCAGCAGATTGGCTTTATCACGCCGCTGACGCATAATTTCTGCGAAAGCTGCAACCGCGTGCGCGCCACCTGCACGGGGCAATTGTATATGTGCCTTGGCCAGAACGACATGGCCGATCTGCGCGCGCCGTTGCGGGCCAGCAGCGATGACGCAGCCCTGACCGCCGCGATCCGCGCAGCCATTGCCCGCAAGCCCAAGGGGCATGATTTTGATTACACCCGTGCGCCCGCGCTTGCGGGTGCGGGCGCCGTCAAAGGCCAGATGCCTCGACATATGAGCCATACGGGGGGGTGAAGGCCGCGCGCAGGAACCTCGGTTTTTTCAATTATGGTTAATTTACCACTTTTGCTTGAGCAGACCTTGATTGATACTCGCCAGAGCGAATCACGGGCCTTAGTAAGGACGCATCCCTAAATGATGCATCGAAACAAGGATCGTCAAACTGGGGGCTGCCTTGCTAACTAAATTTTCCGTTTTCCTGCTGTTTTTTGGGTTTGCGACGCAGGCCCTTTCCCAATCAGACGATGGTGCGGCCAGTGAGCCAACATATCGATTAATGTCCTGCGCTGATGGGGAACATACATGCGAAAACGGGGAAAAAATTAGCTACCCAAAATGTGGAACTGCTAAATTTTGGAAAGGCTTTTGCGAACCTTGCGAGGGGCGTGAAACGCCCCAAGCGATCTGCGAGAAACGCAAAGACGAGTTGTTGAATTGGATGAAAGCGTACGATAACAGATCACTTCGTCAAATCACCCTGCCTGC
>JAIXVS010000066.1 GCA_027482795.1 Rhodobacter sp. | reverse complement strand
GATTCGCGCGTTTAAGGCGCGCCATGGCGATATCATCTTGAAACCCCTTTATGGCAATGGCGGGGCGGGGGTGTTTCGTTTGGACGAAAATGACCGCAACCTTGCCTCTCTGCACGAGATGTTTTCGGCGATCAACCGCGAGCCTGTGATTGTGCAGAAATTCATTCCCGCCGTGTCCAAAGGCGACAAGCGGGTGATTTTGGTGGATGGGCAGCCTGTGGGCGCAATTAACCGTGTGCCGCAGGCGGGCGAGACGCGGTCGAACATGCACGCGGGTGGGCGGCCTGAAAAGGTGGGCCTTACTGCGCGTGATTTAGAGATTTGCGCGGCCATTGGCCCTACCTTGCGCGATCATGGGCAGATTTTTGTGGGCATCGACATTATCGGCGATTATCTGACCGAGATTAATGTAACCTCGCCCACGGGGATTCAGGAACTGGAACGCTTTGACGCGATCAACACCGCCGAAAAGATTTGGGAAGTGATCGAGGCCAAGCGCGCCTAGGATTTGACCCCCACGGCGATGCGAAAGCTGACGGCTTCGGCCACGTGATGGCTGCGCACGTTGCCCGAATGGTCAAGGTCGGCAATTGTACGCGCCACGCGCAGCACGCGGTGATAGCCGCGCGCGGATAGGCCGAATTTCTGCGCCACGCGCGCGAGCAAATCGCGCCCTTCGGCATCTGGGGCGGCGACATCTTCCAATACTGGCCCTTCCAGATCGGCGTTGACGCGGATGCGGTCATGGCCTGCGTAGCGCGCTGATTGGCGCGCGCGGGCATCTGCCACGCGGGCGGCGACGGTTTGGGAGGTATCGCCCGAAGGGGGCAAATCCAAATCGGTATAGGCCACGGGCGGCACTTCGATGCGCAAGTCAAACCTGTCCATCAAGGGGCCAGAGATGCGGCCCAAATAATCCTCGCCGCAAATCGGCACTTTGGCGCAGGCGCGGGCGGGGTCGGCGAGGTAGCCGCATTTGCAGGGGTTTGCGGCGGCGACCAGCAAAAATTTGCACGGGTATCGCACATGGGCGTTGGCGCGGGCAATGACCACATCGCCTGTTTCAATCGGTTGGCGCAGGGTTTCCAGCACGGGGCGGGGAAATTCGGGGAACTCGTCCATAAACAGCACGCCGTTATGCGCCAGTGATATTTCCCCCGGCTTTGCGCCTTTGCCGCCCCCCACAATCGCCGCCATGGACGCGGTGTGATGCGGTTCGCGAAACGGGCGCGCGCGGGAAATGCCGCCTTCTGACAGCAGCCCCGCAAGCGAATGGATCATGGATGTTTCCAGCGCCTCGGCAGGTGACAAGGGTGGCATGATGGAAGGCAACCTTGCGGCCAGCATCGATTTTCCAGACCCAGGGCTGCCCACCAGCAGCATATGGTGCCGCCCCGCCGCTGCAATTTCTAGCGCGCGCTTGGCGCGTTCTTGCCCCTTCACATCGCGCAAATCGCGGGTTTGCGCGGGGGCCGTCACCTCGCCCGCAGTCGCAGGCGTCATCGGCGCTGCGCCTGTGTAATGGCGCAGCACCTCGTCCAGCGTGGATGCCGCCAGCACGCGGGTTGCGCCGACCCATGCCGCCTCGGCCCCGCAGGCCTTGGGGCACAGCAGCACGCGGTTTTCTTCCGCCGCCGCCATGGCCGCAGGCAGCGCGCCAACAACGGGCACCAGTTTACCATCCAGCGATAATTCGCCCAGCGCCACGGTTTCTTGGGCCATGTCTTTGGGAATGATTTCCAGCGCCGCCAGCAGCGCCAGCGCGATGGGAAGATCGAAATGCGAGCCTTCTTTGGGCAGATCGGCTGGCGAGAGGTTCACCACAATGCGCCGCGATGGCAGGGCAATGGCCATGGCCGCAAGGGCCGCGCGCACCCTTTCCTTTGCCTCTGACACCGCCTTATCTGGCAGGCCGACAATGCCAAAATAGGGCAGGCCCGCTGCCACGGCGCATTGCACCTCGACCATGCGGGCCTCGACCCCGTCAAACGCCACTGTATAGGCACGCGCCACCATTACACCCAACTCCCTACAGCGTTTTGCGATTCCATCGACCTTTGAAAACGCAAAACGCCTTAACCTTGGTTAACGAATAGGGGCGAATCGTTTACGATTGGTAAATTTCCATAAACTTTGGCCAAGCTTCGGCGTCTGCGACGGTTTTATCGCGGCAAAAGGCGTTGCAAAAGCCATAGCGCGCCCCGCCCAGTTCCATGGCATGGGTCACAGGTTTGCCCGAATAGGGACAGGCGGCGTTTACTGTGGCGGGATTGGCCGCGAAATCGGCGTCTGATACCGCTGTCGCCGCCAAAACCTGCGGGCCAGGCCAAGGGCGCTGCGGATAATCGCGGCGGTAAAACTCTTGATCCGCGCCATCCGCCAGCCCCATCGCGCGCCAACGGCGAAACGATGGGTGCGAAAGGTGCGCGTTCACATAATCGCGGGCGCTATCCCCCACGGGCAGGTTATAGCCCGCAATGCGGGCCGCCACAGGGGCAAAGAACACATCAGCCGCCGAATAATCACCGCACAGCCACGGCCCCGCACTACTCGAAACTGTGCTGCCCGATTGCTGCCGCCCCCAATCCCAAATTGTTTGCAATCGGGCCAGATCGGCCAAGACAGCATCTGTCGGGGCGCAATCCGTATAGCTGGCGCGCAGGTTCATGGGGCAATGGCTGCGCAGGGCGGTAAAGCCTGCGTGCATTTCACTGGCCAAAACGCGGGCGGTGGCGCGGGCGCGGGGGTCAGTTGGCCAAATGCCTGCCGACGTGTGGCGGCTGGCCAATTCCTCGGCAATTGCCAAAGATTCGAAGACAACTGTCCCATCCTCGCAGACCAGCGTTGGGGCCGTGCGGGCGGGGGCATAGGGGGCGAGCATAGTCGCCAATTCGTCGGTATAAAGGCGCGCTTTTTGAGTTTTCACCGCAATACCAAAGGCATCAAACAGCAGCCAGCCGCGCAGTGACCAGCTGGAATAGCTGCGATCACCGATGATAAGGGTATAAGACATTGCAACCTCCGCACGTGTTTTTCCCTGCCTAACAAACACGGGGCGGCAACGCCAATGCTGCTTTGTGGGGGCGGTCATCACAAAACGTGAAGAAATTAGATGAATTTTCACGCCCCACGCTAACACGGGTGATCCAAGCAAATTTCCCCTGCGTATACCTTGCAAATCAGGGCGGCATACCAGCCCAATATCAGGGGGTTAGACCATGGCACTTGACGGCTATACCGACCAAATCCTGCCCCGCGCGGCGCGCCGCGCTGAACTGCTGGATGCCGAAACCGAACTGCGCCTTGCCTATGCGTGGCGCGACCAGCGCGACGAGCAAGCCCTGCATCGCCTGATCACCGCCTATATGCGGCTGGCGATTTCGATGGCGTCGAAATTCCGCCGCTATGGCGCGCCGATGAATGATCTGATCCAAGAGGCCAGCCTTGGCCTAATGAAAGCCGCCGAAAAGTTCGACCCTGATCGCGGGGTTCGCTTTTCGACTTATGCCGTGTGGTGGATTAAGGCGAGCATCCAAGATTACGTGATGCGCAATTGGTCGATGGTGCGCACGGGTTCAACTTCGGCGCAGAAGGCTTTGTTTTTTAACCTAAAACGCGTTCAGGCCAAATTGGCGCGCGAGGCGGAAGCCTTGGGCATGACGCTGGACCAGCATCAGTTGCGCGAAAAGGTCGCGATGGAGATCGGCGTGTCGATGACCGAAGTTGCCATGATGGAAGGGCGGCTTGCGGGGTCTGATGCCTCGCTGAATGCGACCCAAGCCAGCGATGAAGACGGGCGCGAATGGATTGACGTTTTGGAAGATGACGGGCCAGGCGCTGCCGAACAGGTGGAATATGCCCATGATCAAGCCCGCCTGCGCGGCTGGTTGGCCGATGCCTTGGCGGGATTGTCCGCGCGCGAGAGGCACATCGTGGCCCAGCGCCGCTTGATAGAAGAGCCGCGCACGCTGGAATCTTTGGGCGCAGAACTGGGCCTGTCCAAAGAACGTATCCGCCAGCTAGAGGCCGCAGCCTATGCCAAACTGCGCCGCCACCTAGAGGGGAACGCGCCCGAAGTGATCGCTTTGCTTTAGGCAGTTGAGTTTGCCGCGCGCTGCGCCTAGACCTATGGCAAAGGCGGCAGGGTAAACACGATGGATCAAAAACGGGTTTTGCTGATTATTGGCGGCGGGATTTCTGCCTATAAATCGCTGCTCCTGATCCGCCTGTTGCGCGGGGCTGGCATGGCGGTGACCCCAGTTCTAACCCGCGCGGGCGAGGAATTTGTAACCCCCCTATCCGTGGCCGCCCTTGCAGGGCATAAGGTGCACCGCGCGCTGTTTGACTTGGGCGAAGAGGCCGAGATGGGCCATATCGAACTATCCCGCAGTGCCGATTTGATCGTGGTTGCCCCCGCGACCGCCGATCTGATGGCGAAAATGGCAGGTGGGCGGGCGGATGATTTGGCATCAACCTTGCTGCTGGCAACTGACACGCCCGTGCTGCTGGCCCCTGCGATGAATGTGCGGATGTGGCACCACGCAGCAACCCAGCGCAATTTGGCCACCCTGCGCGGTGATGGTATTCATTTTGTTGGCCCGAACAGCGGCGATATGGCCTGCGGCGAGTTTGGCCTTGGCCGTATGGCCGAACCAGACGAGATTATGGCGGCGATCACGGCGCGGCTGATGGGTGGGCCGCTGGCAGGCAAACATATCATCGTCACCTCTGGCCCTACGCACGAGCCTATCGACCCCGTGCGCTTTATCGCCAACCGATCCTCGGGCGCGCAAGGGGCGGCGATTGCGGCGGCCTTGCGCGATTTGGGGGCTAGGGTGACTTTCGTGACAGGCCCCGCGAGCGTGCCCCCGCCAAGCGGCGTGCAGGTGGTGCGCGTTGAAACGGCGCAGCAGATGCATGCGGCGGTGATGGCCGCCCTGCCCGCCGATGCGGCGGTGATGGCCGCCGCTGTCGCCGATTGGCATGTATCGAACGCGTCCGATCAAAAGATCAAGAAAACCGCCAGCGGCTTGCCCATTTTGGAATTTACTGAGAACCCCGATATTTTGGCGTCTATATCAAAAGGTGCAAACCGCCCCGCTTTGGTGGTGGGTTTTGCCGCCGAAACACAGAACCTGGCCGAATATGCCGCGCAAAAGCGCCTGCGCAAAGGCTGCGATTGGATTGTGGCCAACGATGTCTCGCCCAGCACAGGGATTATGGGCGGAAGCGAGAATGCGGTGACGCTGGTCACAGATGCAGGGGCCGAGGAATGGCCGCGCATGGGTAAGGATCAGGTTGCAGCCCGCCTTGCCACCCGCATTGCAGCAGCCTTGGGCGCAACATGACAGTGCAGGTTTTGATGGTTTGGGAAGATTGGGCCGATACCGCGCTGGGCCTGCCCGCTTATCAAACCGCAGGCGCAGCGGGGGCGGATATTTGCGCCAATCTGCCGATGGATCAGCGCGCGGCTGGCATCACCCTTGCCCCGATGGCGCGGGCGGTTATCCCCACGGGCCTGCGCGCGCAAATCCCTGCGGGGTACGAAATGCAAATCCGCCCGCGTTCGGGTTTGGCCCTGAAACATGGGCTATCGCTGCCCAATACGCCTGGCACAATCGACAGCGATTATCGCGGCCCCTTAGGCGTGGCCCTGATTAACTTTGGCGCTGCCCCCTATACCGTGCAGCATGGCGAACGGATTGCCCAAGCCGTCATCGCCCCCGTGGTGCAGGCTCAGTTTGTGGTGGTGGATGCGCTAACCGATACCGCGCGCGGGGCGGGCGGGTTTGGATCGACTGGGCGCAGATGATTGTTTTTGTCCTTGCCATCGGGCTGTGGGTTTTGGGCTGGGCTTTATCCACCCCAAAGCCTATGCGCTGGGGCGCGATTGCGCTGCTTTGGGCGGGGGCGGTGCTGGTCCATCTGACCCTGCCCGATGGTGCCGCGCTGCGCGCCAGCATTGGCGGGGATGCGCGGACTTGGGGGGCAATTGGAGTTGTGGCCGCGCTGGTGCTGGCCTACCGCGCGGGGCTTGCCGCGCTTCGCAAACGCGCAGCCCCCCTGCCACCTGCCCTGCAATCTGGCACCCCATCTGGCCCCTTTGCAGCGGGCGAAATTAACCGCTATTCCCGCCATATCCTGCTGCGCGAAATTGGCGGCGCGGGGCAGGCGCGGCTGAAAGCGGCGCGTGTTTTGGTGATTGGCGCAGGCGGTCTGGGATCGCCCGCGCTGATGTATTTGGCCGCCGCTGGCGTGGGCACGATTGGCGTGATCGATGATGATGTGGTCGAGGATAGCAACCTTGGCCGTCAAGTGATTCATATAGCGGATGCCGTGGGCCTGCCAAAGGTGCAATCGGCCAAAGAGACCCTGAACGCGCAAAACCCCTATGTCGCCGTGCTGCCCTATCACCGACGTATGGATGCGCAGTCGCAATCCCTGATCGGCGAATACGACCTGATCCTTGACGGGTCTGACAATATGGCCACCCGCTATCTGGTCAACGCCGCCTGCGTGGCGGCGGGCAAGCCGCTGATTT
>JAIXVS010000067.1 GCA_027482795.1 Rhodobacter sp. | reverse complement strand
TGATGCGCCAATCCCAGTAACCTTCTTGCACCTGAAGCGTTAGCTCATTCAGCCGCATGCTGGTGCCGTCTGGATGGCTGAAGTAGGGCTTGAAGTAACGGGCGGCATATTTCTCATGCCAGCTTTGCCGTTCCGCCTTCCAGCGCCCATTCTTCAGATTGCGGTCAAACCAATCCTGCCAGTGCTGTTCAAACGTGTATTCTTTCAAACTATGTCCAAGACGCTTTGCCTGTTGCAGTCTCAGCAACTCACTCTTGGCAAATTCATAAGCGTCTTCGTAAACGGTCAGCTTTGTGCTTCTTGTCACGTAACCTGTGTGCCCGCCAATTTTGAGGCGCATATACCAAGTGGCAGGACGATGGGTTTGTGAGCTGGGCACAGCAACGGCGAGATTGCGCTGGAACAAAACCAGTGCCCCGCCAAAATGCTCAACCTTATTTTCGTAATAGGCCATTTGAGACCCTCAGAGCAGGTGAAAACGCTACGATACTGCTATTTCCACTAACCTAATGTGTCAACAAACATTGACGAATGCTACTGTTCTGCTACCCAATAAAAAAGCCCCGCATTTCTGCAGGGCTTTGTTTTCGTTGTATTTTTTGGTTGTGTCGCTTAGCGTTTCGAGAATTGGAACGAACGGCGGGCCTTCGCCTTGCCGTATTTTTTACGTTCCACAACGCGGCTGTCGCGTGTCAGGAAACCTGCGGCCTTCAGCGCGGGGCGAAGGCTGGGTTCGTACAGCTGCAACGCTTTGGACACGCCGTGCTTGACTGCGCCCGCTTGGCCCGACAACCCGCCGCCTGCAACGGTTGCGAACACGTCAAACTGGCCTTCCACATTGGCCACGGTGAAGGGCTGGCGCAGAATCATTTGCAGCACGGGGCGCGCGAAATAGGCAGCCATTTCCTTGCCGTTCACAACCACTTTGCCATTGCCAGGCTTGATCCAAACGCGGGCGACCGCGTTTTTACGCTTGCCCGTGGCATAGGCGCGGCCCAATTTGTCGCGCACGGGGGTGCGGACAATGGCAGCAGGGGCTGGGGCGGCGGTGCCGACGGCGGATTTCAGATCATCCAAAGATTTGATGTCGGACATTATGCGCTCCGCGTGTTTTTAGGGTTCAGGGCGGCCACATCCAGCGTGGTGGGCTGCTGCGCTTCATGCGGGTGGGCGGCGCCTGCGTAAACGCGCAGGTTGGTCATTTGCTGGCGGCCAAGGCGGTTGCGGGTGATCATCCGCTCGACAGCCTTAACAACCACACGCTCGGGATGCGCGCCTTCCAAGATTTGCTTGGCGGTGCGCTGTTTGATCCCGCCGGGGTGGCCGGTGTGCCAGAAATACATCTTATCATTGCGCTTATTGCCCGTCATATGCACCTTATCGGCGTTGATGATGATCACATTATCGCCCATATCCATGTGCGGAGTGAAGGTGGGCTTGTTTTTGCCGCGCAGGATATTGGCGACGATGGTCGCTAAACGGCCCAGAACGATGCCTTCGGCGTCGATCAGGATCCATTTCTTGTCAATATCCGCAGGCGTTGCGGTAAAGGTTTTCATATTTGGCCTATACGTGAGGGGCAAGGGATGAACCTTGCATTTCAGATGGGGGCTTATCGCGCAGGGTGAGTGATTGGTCAAGTGGGGCAAGGCGCAATAGTTTTGTTATTTTTCAATGCCTTGCAGTATGCGGTATTATAATACCCCACTCAACGCAGCTTTGGCGGTGCGTCTTTGTCCATGCCCGGCGCGCGGGGGTGCTGTGCAGCTTCTGCCGAAACTGGGGGCGCGGGCAGCGCGATGGGCAGGCCTTGGGCGCGCAGGGCATCGCTGGTGCGGCCCTGCGGGGGAAAGATCACGTCCAATGCCGCCGCCTCAAGCCCCGAAAAGGCCAGCGCCTCGGCCACGGCGCGGGCAAGGGGGGCCTCGCTGGCGGGGGCTGCGCCGAAAAACGCCAAAACATGCGCCTGCGCGCCGCTGTGATAGGCCACGCGGCCCAGAACGGCCGCCTCGGCCAGCCCCCCTGCCCCTGAAAGCCCGCGCGACAGGGCAGCCATCACCCCTGCGGGGGCGGTGCCCAGCGGCAAAACTTGGGTAATCTGCGCCGCCTGCTGCTGTGGGGCCACAGCCAGCATATCGGCCAGCCAAACCATCGCATCATGCGGCAACACCATTTCGCTGGCCGAGCCCGCACCAAAGTTCAGCCCCAAATCCAGCCCGCTTTGCCCAGCGATCAGCCCCGCCAAAACCCGCCCCGGAATCTGCGCATAGGGCAAAGCGCCCTGCCCCTGCGATGCGGCCCAAGCGGCCATGCGGTCTTCGCTGTCAAAGGCAAGGATCATCGCGCCCGTTGGCAGATCAAAGGTCATCGGCGATAGGTCTTCGCCTGCCGCTTCGGTTTGCAAAAGCAAGGTTAATGGGGTTTCGGCAAAAATGTGGTAAAATTGCATCCTCGCCGCCTCGCTACTTGGCATCGCTGCGGCGGCCTGATCTAGGGCGCTGTCATGGGGGGCGGGTGATTTGTTCATACTTTGGCTTTAGGCAAAATCCCTGCGCCTGCCAACCCCAATCTGGCGCGCAGCCTTTGGTTGCATGGCGCGGCTATTCTATATACTGTAGCGAAAAGAAGGTAGACCACAGCATGTACCGCGTATCGCCCTTTATGCAGCGCTTTGCCACCAGCCTTTGTTTGGGCGTGGGGCTGGCCACGCTATGGGTCAACCTTGCCCCTGCCAGTTATTACGACATGATCGAATGGCGGATGTCTGACCTGACTTGGATCACGCCGCTGTTTCCCGACCCGCCCAGCCTGACCCCGCTGAACCTTGTGGCCGAGGTGCTGATCCCCCTGTTCATGTTCTTAATTGGCAAGGAATTATGGGAGGCAATCGTGCTGGAACGCGGCGGTCTTGCAGGGCGGGCTGCGATTTTGCCGCTTGCGGGGGCGCTGGGGGCGGCGCTGGGGGCGGCGGGTATTTGGCAGGTTATGGCGATTTGGATCGATCCAAACGCGGAAACCCTGCTGCGCACGGGCTGGCCCATGCCGATTGGCGGCGATG
>JAIXVS010000146.1 GCA_027482795.1 Rhodobacter sp. | reverse complement strand
CACGGTTGCCGCCATAACTGATGTGGGCAGATAGATCAGCAGCAGCGGCATCAACCCGCCCAGCCAAACAATCAGCCCCACAAAGATTCCAATCAACGCGTTCGTGCCCATGGCCGACAGCCAAAATCGCCAACCTTGGTTCATCAGGCCCACGGGAAGGCGGTTGTGCAAAATGAACATGTAGCTTGGCCCAAGAACAAACAGCACCAAGGGGTGCCGATACAGCCGATACATCACCCGCCCAAACCACCCGCGCGCGCGATATTCGGCCACGGTTAGGGTCATCACATCACCGATGCCGCGCTGATCGAGGTTGCCGTGGTGCGAGTGATGAATGGCATGTGTGCGCCGCCAGACATCGTAAGGCGTCAGCGTTAGCACACCCAAACAGCGCCCCACCCAGTCTTGCAGTACCCGATTGTTGAAATAGCTGGCATGGCCGCAATCGTGCTGAATGATGAAAATGCGCACCAAAAACAGCCCGTTCACCGCCGCAATGGCAAAAGCCAGCAGATAGCTGACCGACAGCGCCGCCCATGCCAGCGCCCAAAGCAGGGCAAATGGCAGCAGCGTGATTGCCAGTTCAAACACCGAACGGCGCAGATTTGGGTTGCGGTATTTTGACAGCTCCAACACCCATTCCTTTGCCGAACGGGTGGCCGTCTGCTTAGCTTCGCTCATGTCGCGCCCTTCACGGCCGATTGGCCATCACCGCGCAAACATGCGCCTTGAAACCTAAACGCAGGGTTACCCCCGCTGCGTTTCGTTTTAGGCAATAACATAGGTCAGCGAAAGCCTTAATTCACCCGCGCTGATTTGCGCACCTTTTCGGTGGCCGATTTCAGCTGCCCACAAGCGGCCATGATATCCTCGCCGCGCGGGGTGCGGATGGGGCTGGCGTAGCCTGCGTTATAGATAATGTCGGCAAAAGCATGGATGCGGTTGCCGCTGGATCGTCTATAGGGCGCGCCTGGCCATTCGTTGAACGGGATCAGGTTCACCTTGGCAGGAATACCGCGCAGCAGTTCCACCAAACGATAAGCGTCTTCTTTGGTGTCATTCACGCCTTGCAGCATGACATATTCAAAGGTGATGCGTTCGCTGTTCGACAGGCCTGGATAGGCGCGCAGTTCGTTCAGCAGGGTTTCGATGTTCCATTTTTTGTTAATGGGCACCAACTGATCGCGCACCTCGTCGGTGGTGGCGTGAAAAGATACCGCCAGCAAACAGCCAATTTCTGTGGCTGTGCGGGCAATTTCGGGGACAACGCCGCTGGTCGACAGCGTGATGCGGCGGCGGCCCAGCGCGATTCCTTCGTTATCCATCACAACATGCATCGCGTCGCGCACGTTTTCAAAATTATACAGCGGCTCGCCCATGCCCATCAGCACGATATTGCTGATCAGCCGCGTTTCCACACGCGGCGCGCCAGGAATGGGCCATTCGCCCAAATCATCGCGCGCCAGCATCACTTGGCCCACAATTTCTGCCGCCGTCAAATTGCGCACCAGCTTTTGCGTGCCTGTATGGCAGAACGAACAGGTCAGCGTGCAGCCCACTTGGCTGGAAATGCACAAGGTCCCACGATCTTCTTCGGGGATATAAACAACTTCCACCTCGTGGCCGCCATCAATTCGCACCAGATATTTGCGCGTGCCATCGGTGGAAATTTGCCGTGTGACAACCTGCGGCACCTCTAGTGTAAAGTTTGCAGCCAGCAGGTTGCGATAGTCTTTGGCCAGATTGGTCATCGCGTCAAAATCGCGCACGCCCCAATGGTAAACCCATTGCCACACCTGCCCCACCCGCATCTTCGCCTGCTTTTCAGGCGTGCCTGCGGCAATCAGGGCCGCGCGCATCTGATCGCGCGTCATGCCAACTAGGTTCGGCCAGCCATCTGTGGCTTTGCGCGCAATGGTCAGCACATCTTGGGTGATTGGCGCGCTCATATCTTAGCTGGCGCATCGCTTGGCAGCTTCGTCCACCGCAGCGGAAAAGCCAAGCAGGCTGAATGTATCTTCGGTTTGCGTGCCCTTGCCCGAACGGCCAGTAACCTTGGCACTGCCGCCTGCCTTCAGCGCAGCCATAATCGCAGTATCATCTTCGGGCGATCCCGCCCAAGCCCATTCGCCATCGGTAAACAAATCAAAGGCACTGCTCCCAACTTCCAGCTTTACCGTCGAGCCGCCAGCAAAAGGGTAGCCGCCCGAAAAAGAAACCTCGCCCTGCGCGCCGCCCGCGCGATAGGTCACAAAAAGCAAAATCTCGCCGCGCCGCACGGATACGGGCGCGCCATCTTTGGTGTTGACGGTTTCTTTGGGTTTGGACACGCCCCAGCATTCTTTGGGCGTGCCATCAACAAACACGCTCCAATCCGTGGTGTTGGCCACGTTATTGGTCGATTCTTGTGCCACCGCCTGTGATGTTGCCACTGCAAAAGCCAGTGTCGCCGCCAACTGTAGGAATTTAGCCGTCATCGCCTGCCTGCCTTTCGTTAAACCCCACGCCGAATTGCCATTTTTGGCATTGCCTATTTGGACGGCGCATTTCACTTTGCCAATATGTTTAGCGTCAAATGCCCTTGCGGAAAAGCCCTTGCGGGCGGCGATGGGCAGTTTTTCGCGCAATTGGGGGGCAGATCATGCAAGCCTGCGAGATGGTGGAACTTTGGCGCGGTGGGCTTTTGGAAAGCACCCATCGCGGCCACGCAGTCATCGCCCATGCCTCGGGCGATGTTCTGGGCAGTTGGGGTGATGGGGCGCGGGTGATTTTTCCGCGCTCGTCCTCCAAAATGTATCAGGCACTGCCGCTGATTGAATCGGGCGCTGCCGATGCAGCACGGCTGACCCCCGCGCATTTGGCCCTTGCCTGTGCCAGCCACGAAGGCGCGGCGCTGCATGTGAATATGGCCAAAGACTGGGTGCAAACGCTTGGCCTTGGCGAGGCTGATCTACGCTGCGGCGCGCATGAACCCTATGACAAGCCTGAACGCAATATGTTGGTCAAAACCGATGCCTCGCCCTGCCAGTTTCACAACAATTGTTCGGGCAAACATTCGGGGTTTTTGACCACAGTGCAGCATCTGCGCGCAGGCCCAGAATACACAGAAATAGACCACCCGCTGCAAATCGCCGTGCGCGAGGCGTTCGAGGATGTCACGGGCGAGGTTCGCGCGGGCTGGGGCATTGATGGGTGTTCCGCCCCCAATTTCGCCTGCTCGGTCACTGCGCTGGCGCGGGGTATGGCCCGCTTTGCGGGCGCAAGCGAAGGCGGCACTACCCGCGAACGTGCCATGGCGCGGCTCACCCGCGCGATGGCCTCGCACCCGATGCTTGTGGCAGGGCAGGGCCGCGCCTGCACCGAACTTATGGCCGCGATGGAGGGGCGGGTTGCCCTGAAAACAGGGGCGGAAGCGGTTTATGTGGCCATAATTCCAGAACAGCAGATCGGTATTGCGATCAAAATCGAAGACGGCAATTCCCGCGCTGCTGAGGCGGTTTTGGTAGCGCTGCTGATTAAACTGGGCGTGCTTAACCCCGATCATCCCGCCGCGCAAAAACGCCTGCCCGCACGCCAAGTGAACTGGCGCGGCCTGCACACGGGCGAATTGCGGCTGGCGCAAAGCTTTTCTTGAAATCATCCGCCAAATGGCTAGGCTGGCGTGATGAATATGCAGCCGCCCATTCCCTTTGCGCCGCAAACCGCCCCCGAACAGGTGACGTTTGACCGTGCCGAACTGAACGCCATTTTGCGCCTGTATGGCCAAATGGTTGCGGCGGGTGAATGGCGCGATTATGGCATCTCTAACCTGACAGAAGCCGCGATTTTCAGCGTGTTTCGCCGTACCGCGGAAAATCCACTGTACCGCATTGAAAAGCGGCCCAAGCTGCGGGCAAAGCAGGGCATGTATAGCGTTGTCGGGATGGATAGCCAAATCCTGCGGCGTGGGCATGATCTGGCGCAGGTTCTGCGGATACTAGAGGCAAAGCTGATCCGCCCTATTGAGTGATGCGGCGGTGATGCGTCACACGCCCGCCCCCCGCCGCCGCAATACGGTCGATGGAGGCATTAATCTCTTCATAGGCGACAGACATCGTATGCCCATTGGCATGGATCAGCCGCGCGCCATCGACCACCAGCGCCACATGCCCGCGCCAGAACAGCAAATCACCGCGCTGCCACGCGCTGCCCGTGGCATCATCGCCCAAGCTTTGCTGCAAATCGCTGTCGGCTTGGGCAGCAATACCCCCTGCCAGCAACGCCGCCTGCACCAACCCCGAACAATCTATCCCCGCAGCCGAATTGCCGCCCCATAGGTACGGCACGCCCAAAAACATCTCGGCAGTGGCCACGGGGTCTGGCAGGCTTTCATTCAGGGCGCTGATATGGGGGAGGGGCACAAACCCCTGCGGGGTTTGGGCAAAATTGCCCTGCACGCCCAAAACCTGCACATTCGCACCAAAGGGCAGGGGGTGCAGCGGGGGCGCTTGGACGCGCGCCTCGGGGTATAGATGCGAGGAAAGCGCGCAAATCCAATGGGTCGCCGCCGTGGCGGGGCGCAGATGCTGCGCCAAGACCCAGCCGCAATAGTCATCTTTGCGGGCAAAGCCAAAGGCGTAATCGCCCACGCGGTCAATTACGCAAAACCCTTCACCATACACCAACTGACGGTCAAGCGCGCCATCTGGCGCGGCCAGCAAATCCGCCAAAGGGGCGCTAATCTCGCAGGCTTCGCCATCGGTCAGCGGCACATCCACCTGCCCGCGCAAACTGCTATGCGCGGCGCGGGGCGTGGCGGGGTGAAGGCGGCGGTCGGTCATAGGCCCAGCATCTGCGGCAGCGCAGTTAAGGTCGCCCGCGCGCCCATGCCCGCGCCGCCTTTGGGGCGGGCGGGCAAGTCGCTGGGGCTATGCCCGTAAATGTCAAAATGCATATAGCGCGGATGCGCGGCAAAGCGGCGCAAAAACAGCGCGGCGGTTATCGCGCCTGCAAAACCGTCCGACGGGGCATTGTCCAAATCGGCAATGCCAGGTTCAATTGCAGCCTCATAAGGCGCATGAAAAGGCAGCCGCCACACAGGATCAAACCCCGCCGCCGCGCCCGATTCCAGCGCCGCCGCCATGCCTGCATCATCGCAGAAATAGGGGGCAAGGTCTGGCCCAACCGCCACGCGCGCAGCGCCCGTCAGCGTTGCCATCGAGATAATCGCATCGGTTGGGGCTTCATTCGCCAATGCCAAAGCATCGGCCAAAATCAACCTACCCTCGGCATCGGTATTGTTCACCTCAACCGTCAGGCCCTTGCGCGAGTGCAAAATATCGCGCGGGCGCATTGCATCGCCCGAAATGGCGTTCTCCACCGCAGGCACCAAAACCCGCAGGCGCAAGGGCAGGTTCAGCGCCATAATCATCTGCGCCAGCCCCATCACGGTGGCCGCCCCGCCCATATCTTTTTTCATCAAAAGCATTCCAGAGGCGGGTTTAATATCCAGCCCGCCCGTATCAAAACACACGCCCTTGCCGACCAATGTCAGATGCGGCCCATTGCTGCCCCAATTCATTTCCAACAGGCGCGGCGCGCGGCCTGCGCCTGCTGCACGGCCCACAGCATGGATCATGGGAAAGTTCTGCGTCAGCAAATCATCCCCAACAATCGCGCTGGCGCTTGCGCCAAACGCGTCCGCCAACGTCATAAATGCCGCCTGCAAATCGGCGGGGCCCAAATCGGACGCGGGGGTGTTAATCAGATCGCGGGTCAGAAATTCGCCCTGCGCCATAGCCAGCAAAACCTGCGCGCGGGCAGGATTGGGCGCTTTGATTTGCGGCAGTTCTTGCGGCTTGGCGCTGGGGCGGTAGCGGTCAAACCGATAGGAGGCCAGCAAAAACCCCAAAGCCGCCTCTTCAGCCTGTGCACCCGTCAAATCGCCTGCCAAATGCCACGCGCCTGCGGGCAGGGCTGGCAAACATTTGGCCAGCCCAAACCTGCTACGCGCCCGCGCGGTTTGGGTGCCATAGCCTACCACTGCGCCTGAAACCTCGCCCGTGGCGGGATCACCCAGCAGCCGCACATCGCCCAAAGCTGCGGTAAACCCAGTGCTTTGCAGCCAATTGCGCGCGGCCACAGGCAGGCTTTGCAAAAACCCGTCTAGCTCGTCACTGCCCACAATAGTTATGGGGCGCGAGGGGGCATGATCGGGGGCAAAGGCGGCGCGCATCGGCTATCCTATCGGCTAGAATTTGCGCCACCCTAACCCATCCGCGCCGCGCTGCAAGCCGCGTCAAATCCCCGTTTGATCTTGCACGTCCTGATCAAGGGTTAGCGTGCAATCAGCCACGCGCAACAGCCGCGCCCAAACCGCAGCAAAGGCGGTGGTATCCCCCCGCTCTAGGCAGATGGCTAAATCTTGCGCCACCAGTGACAAGGTTTTCAGACCCAAATTCTGCGCCATCCGATCCAGCCGCTTTAGGCGGCGCAGCAAATCACCCATTTGATGCTGTGCGATTCGTTCGGCCAATTTGGCCATTTGCAGCGCAAGTTCGCCCAAAGCACGCGTGACCACCTGATCGGCGGCCTGTGATGACAGATTGCGATAAATCGAAGAAATCTGTTCAAGATCAAGTCTTGGGTTTTCTTTTGGCGTCAGCGCCAAAACAACTGCCCTGCTCATAGTCTACCCCGTAGTTAACACCCAAGTGCCATTTAGCGGGCAACGAATGAACAAAAGGTTGACAACGCATATGGAAATGCGCCCCATTTTCTGCAATTGCAGAAGGGCAGGCAGCCGCGCTGAACAAGGACAATCCAATGCACCCCTTCAAACCCTTGCCCAGCTATCTTGTACAACGTTTTCAAGGATGGCGCGCCACGGCCTATGCCGATAACAAAGCATGGTATCGCCGCCTTGCCGAAGGCGGCCAGCACCCGCGCGCCATGGTGATTTCCTGCTGCGACAGCCGCGTGCACGTTACATCTATTTTTGGCGCGGATGAGGGCGAGTTTTTCATCCACCGCAATGTTGCCAACCTTGTGCCGCCCTATAACCCTGACGGCGAATATCACGGCACCTCGGCTGCGGTGGAATATGCGGTGACGGGGCTGAAAGTGGCCCATATCGTGGTGCTGGGCCATTCTAACTGCGGCGGGGTCAAAGGGTGCCATGATATGTGCATCGGCCATGCACCTGAACTTGAACAAAAATCCAGCTTTGTTGGCCGCTGGATGGATATTCTGCGGCCAGGATTTCAGCGGGTGGCCCATTTGCCCGCGGGCGAGATTCTGCCAGCGTTGGAAAAGCAGGCCGTGCTGACCAGCCTTGAAAACCTGATGAGTTTTCCCTTTATTCAAATTGCCGTAGAAGATGATCGCCTGACCCTTCACGGCCTTTGGACCAACACGGGCGAGGGCGAGCTGCACCAATATGACGCCGCGCGCGACGAGTTTACCGCCATATAACTGTTGAACCACGACTGACGATCTAACCCTTGGCCAGAAAGTAAAGACCATGGATTTCTTCGCCCTAGCCGCGCAAAACCTAATGACCCCCATGATATTGTGCTTTGCGCTGGGCCTTGCCGCCGCGCTGGCGCGGTCTGATTTGACCGTGCCCGAGGCGATGGCAAAGGCGATGTCGCTGTATCTGCTGTTCGCCATTGGCTTTAAGGGTGGGGTTTCGGTGGCAAGTCACGGGCTGGATGCCAGCCTTGGCCTTAGCCTGTTGGCGGGGGTAATCCTGTCATTCGCATTGCCCTTCATCGCCTATGCTTTGCTGCGCGCAATGACGCAGCTTTCGGCGCTGGATGCCGCCGCTGTTTCGGCGCATTACGGATCGATTTCTATTGTCACTTTCGTGACCGCAACCACGGTTCTGGCAGGCCGCGGGATCGAGGCAGAGGGTTACATGGTGGCCGTCGCCGCCGCGATGGAAGCGCCTGCTATCGTCTCGGCACTGTGGCTGGTGGCGCGGTCTGGCGCAGGGCCGCGCATGGATGCCCGCCTGTGGCATGAAATTTTGCTGAACGGGTCTATCGTGCTGCTGGTCGGATCTTTCCTGATTGGCGCACTTACGGGCGACGGCGGCATGACACGTATTGAAAGCTTTATCGTCTCGCCATTCCAAGGCGTGCTGTGCCTGTTCCTTCTGGATATGGGCCTTGTTGCGGGGCGCGGGATGAGGGGGGCCGAGGGCAATTTGGGCTTTGGCGCGCTGGCCTTTGGGGTGCTGATGCCCATGATTGGGGCCGCCTTTGGCCTTGGCGCAGCACTGATCCTTGGCCTGTCAGCAGGCGGCGCGGCGCTGATGATGACGCTGGCCGCATCGGCCAGCTATATCGCCGTGCCTGCCGCCATGCGCGTGGCCCTGCCCGAGGCGAATCCCAGCGTCTATTTGACCCTGTCGCTTGGCGTTACCTTTCCCTTTAACCTTGTGATTGGCATTCCTACCTATGTCGCCATTGCCCTAGCTGTGATCAAAGGATGACCCATGCAAATGCACCCTGCCAAACGTGTTGAAATCATCATCGAAGCCCCGATGGAGGCGCGCCTAACCGAGGCGCTGACCGAGGCAGGCGTCACAGGCTTTACCATTTTGCCTGTTCTGGGCGGGTCGGGCCGTTCTGGCCAATGGTCGCGCGAAGGGCAGGTGGGCCGCAGCGGCATGGTTTCGGTTGTGTGCATCATCAAACCCGAACGGCTGGACACGTTGCTGGACGCAGCATTTGCCGTGGTGCAGCGCCATATCGGTGTGGTAACGGTCACCGATGCGCAGGTGCTGCGGGCCGAACGGTTTTAGCGCAAATTGGGGATTGGCGATGGGCGAAAGCAAACAGCAGGTCTACACGCTGGTCGTGGAAGTGGGCCGCAAAGAGGGCGACGGATTGCCGCCCAAATCCACGGGCGCGGCGCTGATGTGCTATGCCAGCGGTGTGGACGAGGCTGAAGCCGTGCGCGAAACCGTGGCCATTCTAAAGCAGGCCGATCTGGCGCCTTTGGATGTATCAGGCTATGGCACGCTGGACGAGCGGCTGGAAAACGGCGACGAGATTGACGAAGAAGAGCGTGCTTTGATGCAGCGCGCATTGGATGAAAACTCGGTCATCATTGCGCAAATGACGCCTTTCTTTGATGATCCAAAAGGCGGGCCAAAACCATGAAATTTCTTGACCGAAACGATCCGTTCTTTCGCAAAACGTGGGTGCGGGTGGTGTCTGTTGCCCTGCCCGCCTTTTGGGCGTTGCTGGAATTTTACATGCGAAACGCCTTTTGGGGCCTGCTGTTCGGCGCACTCGCGGCCTATGCCGCGTACGAGCTATTTCTTCGGGCAAAAGATTGATCCGCGCATTTCGCCCGAATCGCCTTTCAAACTGTATTCAGACAACCTGCACCCCGTGACCTTTGGGATCAGCGCGATCATTTCGGCGCGAATACCCGCATGTTCCCCCCGTTTCGCATAGCCAAGGCGAATGATCTGTGCCCGCTTTTCGGTGAAAAATACCGTATATTTGCGGCCATTCATTTCGGTATCGATGCGTTTTGCGCCCATAAACTCGGGCGCGGGCGATGCGCAGGCTGCAAGCAGCGAAAAAATCCAAAGGGCTTTCATAACGGCTCCTGAACTAAATTGTCTTGCAACCCTAACGCGAAACAGTCGCCAAATAAACGCATTCCCGCGAAATACTTGCGCTTTTGATCAAATTGCGCTTTCTGGGACGCAACGGAAAGGAAACCCCATGCCGCAGTTGCCCCCAAACGCCGCCCCCATCAGCGAAGCGCAGGCGTTTTTGGCCAAATATCCCGATGTGGCCGCGATTGATATCGTGCTGACAGATGCACACGGCATTGGGCGGGGCAAATTCATTCGGCGGCACGAATTGGAAAGCCTGTATACGGCGGGGCGCGGCATTCCTGCATCAATGTTTGCCCAAGATGTCGCGGGCGATGATGTGGCGGGAACGGGGCTGGTCATTACCGATGGCGGCGGTGATCTGCGCTGTTTCCCCATTGCAGGAAGCCTTGGGTTTATGACCGCAACTGGGCGCGGCCAAGTGCTGATTTCAATGTATAACGCCGATGGCACAGGCTTTGCGCATGAACCCCGCCCCGCCCTTATCCGCCAGATCGACCGCGCACGCGCGCTGGGCCATACCCCAATGGGCGCGTTGGAAGTAGAGTTTTACCTGATTGACCGCGAACGCAGCGCCGATGGCGCGATGCAGCCCGCCCGCTATCCGCTGACAGGGCGGCGCAGCCTGAACACCAACACAATGTCGGTGGACGAACTGGATGAAATGTCGCCCTTTTTCGATGCGGTGTATGAAGGCGCAAAGCATTTGGATTTGCCACTAGAAGCGTTGATTTCCGAATATTCGGTGGGCCAATATGAACTTACCATCCGCTACCGCGACCTTGCCCGCGCGGCGGATGATGTGGTTATTGCCAAACGCCTGCTGCGCGCCACCGCGCGGCGCTTTGGGATGGAGGCGTGCTTTATGGCCAAACCGTTCGGCAATCAGGCAGGGTCGGGGATGCATTTGCATCTTTCCTTGGCAGATGGCACGGGCGCAAACCTGTTTGCCGACACGGGCGCGGGCGATCTATCCCCCCTAATGCTAAACGCCATTGCAGGCATCCGCGCGACCATTCCCGATACAATGGCGCTGCTGGCCCCGTTCCTAAATTCTTGGCGGCGCTTTGCATCGGTCAACTACTCGCCCGCAAACGACACATGGGGCGTAGAAAACCGTACCGTGGCCCTGCGGGTGCCAGCGGGGGCGGGCAAGACGCGGCATTTTGAACACCGTGTTGCGGGGGTGGATGCCAACCCTTACCTTGTGGCCGCCGTTACCTTAGGCGCTGCATTAGATGGGATAGAGGCAGGCGCAAATCCTGGCCCAGCGGTGACTGGCAGCGCCTATGATCTGCCAAAAAACTCCGCTTTGCCAACCACTTGGGAAGGGTCGATTGACGTTTTGGAACATTCGGCTTTTGCGCGCCGCATTTTGGGCGATGCGCTGCATACTGGCTTTGTGGCCATCAAACGGGCAGAAGTGCAGCGCATGGCGCAGGCCGTCAGCGCAGCGGAATGGGATCTATACGGGTTTACCGTTTAGGCCACCTTGGTCACAATCCGCCCAAGCATCCGCATCAGCGCCACCGTTTCATAACTGTTCAGGCACATCAGGGGCGCATCGCCAGTTTGGGCGTAATCGCCCACGGCCAAAGCGATTTCGCCATCACTTGCGCCGCCAATCAGTGCCGCGCCGCCCAGATCAAGGCTAACCGCCGATACCACCGCGCGCCGATCTTCGGCCAGCGCTGTGCGCCCATCTACCACATCGCCCGCAGCCACCAAAACCGCCTCAGCTCCAAACAAATACTCCACCGCACTGCCCGAAACCACAAGACGCTGGTCTGCCGAAACCAACACATCCCCGCGCTTGTCATAGAACGGCGCGCGCAGCAAAATCGGTGCGAAAGAGCCGCGCGCAGGCAGTTCCATAAAATGCACGGCGCGCAGCGGCTTTGGGCCGCGATCTGTGGTCATAACCACATCGCCCGCCTTTAAATTGCCAGCGGCCACGGGCCCCAGCGACGTTTCGACTACAGTGCGCAGGCCAATCCACGGCGCAGCGCGCGGCACATCCATGCTGCGCGAAAAACCAAACCACAGCACCGAAGGGTCAAAATTGCCCCTTTTGCAAATATCTTCAGCATCGCGGTTGGCAAATGCCATGGCACCCGCACCTTGGGCCGCGGCCAAGGGTGCGCCACCCGTCAGGCCAGCCAGACGCAAATTCCAACTTCTTTTGGCGCTGTCAAAGAAATAGGTCAGCCGCCCAACGTCAGCCCCCGCAGCAGGCGCAGGCGGCAGGCTTGCGCGCAGCAGTTTTGCCCCCTCGCGGTGCAGCAGCGACAGCCCGCCATCGGGGCCGACAAACACCGCAAAACTGCGCTGAACGCCTTGATTTGATTGCAAATTGATCAGCACTTTGCCGCGCGGCAGGGGCAGGCGCAACTCGGCCACAAACGCGCCGCTGTCCAGCACCTGAAACGGATTGGCCCATGGGTCAACCAACCCCTTACCCGAAAGCGCCAGCCAATTTTGGCTTGGGCGCGAACCAAAGGGCAACACTGATTTCGGGGGCAATGCACCCATTTGGGCAATGGAAATTGCAGCGCGCTGGGCCATGGTTTTGCCTGTCCTTTTGCCCCAATTTGTAGCGCATGACGAAACGCTTGGGTTGAGGCCAAGCTTTGGTGTGGTCATGTCATCAGACTGCTCGGCCTGATATCGCCCCGTTTGGGATCGTTTCTATTACCTTAGATTGCCATGCCGCCCGTATCCTGTCACCCCATAATTGCAACCCCCATGACACGCCTGTGCGCCAGTGTTGCCTATAGGCCGCAGGCGCGCTAGGTCTGGGCCGAATTGCCCAAGGTGATGCTGTGCCAGATCTTTCTCCACTCGACCCCGTTCAGCTGACCGCCGATTTGGTGCGATGCCCAACTGTCACCCCCGCCGAAGGCGGCGCGCTGGTGCTGCTGCAAGGCGTTTTGGAAAGCGCGGGCTTTGCCTGCACCCGCGTTGATCGCGGCGATACGCCCAACCTTTTCGCGCGCTGGGGCATGAAAGGCGCCAATAAATCCTTTGGGTTCAATGGCCATACCGATGTGGTGCCCGTGGGTGATGCGCAAGCATGGACGCATGACCCATTTGGCGCGGAAATTGTCGACGGCTTTTTGTATGGGCGCGGCGCAACCGATATGAAATCGGGCGTGGCCGCCTTTGTCGCCGCTGCGGTGGATTTTGTGCGCCAAACCCCGCCCGATGGCGCGGTGATTATCGCCATTACGGGCGATGAAGAGGATAAGGCCGTGGATGGCACCCCAGCCCTGCTGGATTATATGGCTAGCGCTGGCGAACGGATGACCCATTGTTTGGTGGGCGAGCCGACTTGCCCGAAAGAGATGGGCGAGATGATGAAAATCGGGCGGCGCGGCAGCCTGACGGCCTATTTCACCGCGCGCGGTGTGCAGGGCCATTCCGCCTATCCAGACCGCGCCAAAAACCCGATGTCGGCGCTGGTAGCGTTGCTGGCGCGGTTGGAAGCTGACCCGCTGGATCAGGGCACCCAGCATTTTGACGCCTCGACCTTGGCGATCACCACGATTGATTGCGGCAACCCTGCCACCAATGTCATCCCCGCGCAGGGGCGCGCCACGGTCAACATCCGCTTTAACGATGCCCATACGGGGGCCAGCGTTTCGGATTGGCTGCGCGCCCATGCCGCCGCCGTTCAGGCGCAGACGGGCGTGCAGATGGACACCCGCATTACGATTTCGGGCGAAAGTTTTCTAACCCCCTTGGGCGATTTTTCGGCGCTCATTTCAAACGCCGTGCAGGCCGAGGTGGGGCGCGCGCCGCAGCCATCAACTTCGGGCGGCACATCGGATGCGCGCTTTGTCAAAGATCATTGCCCCGTGGTGGAATTTGGCCTTGTCGGCCGCACAATGCACCAAGTGGACGAGCGCGTGGAAATCACGCAAATCCATCAGCTTAAGGCGATTTATGGCCGCATTTTGCAGGATTATTTCGCATGATTTCCGTCACCCAAACCCGCGATATCACCACTTGCCGCGCCCTGCGCCGCATTGTGTTTATCGAAGAGCAAGGCGTGCCCGAGGCGGACGAGCTGGACGATTTAGACGATATCGCAACCCATCTTTTGGCCCATATCGGCGGCGAAGCGGTTGGGTCGGCGCGGCTTTTGACGCTTGGCGATACGGGCAAAATTGGCCGTGTTTGTGTGCTAAAACATGCACGCGGGCAGGGCGTGGGCGCGGCCCTTACCCGCGCAGCCATTGACCATTTTGCTGCTTTGGGTTTGGCTAAAGCAAAGCTTTCTGCCCAAGCCACGGCCTTGCCCTTTTATGAAAACCTTGGCTTCACGGCCCACGGCCCTGTCTTTCTGGACGCTGGTATTGACCACCGCGATATGCAGCTTTTGCTGCGCCCCCCAGCGTGATATGCCGCAGGGATGAGCGATACTCCCTCCAAAGATGTCATCCGCCAATGGATCACCGATCATCCAGATCAGGCGACCAAGCGCGATATTGCCACCGCCTTTAACATTCGTGGGGCGGGCAAAATCACCCTGAAACGCCTGCTGGCCGAGTTAGAGGAAGAAGGCGAAATTCCCGCTCGCCGCGCGCGCACGCTGGCCCGTGTCGACAGCCCCGAATTGCCCCCCGTGGCCGTGCTGATGGTGCAAGCCCCTGATAGCAATGGCGATCTGTTCGCAAAGCCCTTGGAAGAGGCGCATCTTGCCTCCACCGCGCGCATTCTGCTGCGCCCGCAAAAGGGTGATCCCGCCTTGGCCGAAGGCGCGCGCATTTTGGCGCGGCTGACGCCCGAGGCGGGCGAAGATTACACCCATACCGCCCGCCTAATCCGCGCGCTGGGCGGCACGGCGCTAAAGGTTATTGGCATTTTCCGCGCCACCCACGAGGGCGGCCGTATCATGCCCATCGACAAGGGCGCTGAAAAAGAATGGGCCGTGCCATCGGTGCATTTGAACGGCGCGCGCGATGGTGAGTTGGTCGAGGCCGAGCAGATTGGCGCGCGCAAAAACGGGGGCCGCCTTGGCCTGCCACAGGCGCGCATCACGCTGGTTCTGGGCGACCCTTCGGCGGCAAAATCGGTCTCTCTCATCGCCATTCATCAACACGGCATTCCAGATTCCTTCCCCGACGCGGTGGTGGCCGAGGCCGAGGCGGCGCAACCCGCCGCCCTTGCCCGCCGCACCGATCTACGCCATCTGGATTTGGTCACCATCGACCCGATTGATGCGCGCGACCGCGACGATGCCGTGCTGGCCATGCCAGACGGGCAGGGCGGGCATATCGTTTGGGTCGCCATCGCCGATGTCGCCCATTATGTGCGCCCCGCCAGCCCGCTTGACCGCGAGGCACGAAAGCGCGGCAATTCCACCTATTTCCCTGACCGCGTTGTGCCGATGCTGCCCGATGCGCTGTCGGGGGATCTGTGCAGCCTGCACCAAGATGTTGATCGCGCCTGTTTGGCGGTGGAAATGCGCTTTGATGCGGGGGGGCACAAAACTGGCCATCGCTTTGTGCGGGGCCTGATGCGCTCGCGCGGATCGCTAAATTATGGGCAGGTGCAGGCCGCCATTGATGGCGCGCCCGATGCGCAAACCCTGCCCTTGCTAGACAGTGTTCTGCGCCCGCTTTACGCCGCTTACGCCGCGCTGAAAAAGGCGCGCGACATTCGTCAGCCGCTGGATCTAGAGCTTCCTGAACGAAAGATCATATTGGATGAAGATGGCCGCGTGACTTCGGTTTCCTTCCGCGACCGTTTCGATGCGCATAAACTGATTGAAGAGTTTATGATCGCCGCCAACGTCGCCGCGGCCGAGGAACTGAACGCCAAAAAATCCCCGCTTCTGTTCCGCGTGCACGAAGAACCCAGCCCCGAAAAACTGGATGCTTTGCGCGACGTGGCGCAGGCTTCGGGCTTTGTTTTGGCCAAGGGGCAGGTGCTGCAAACCGCACATCTGAACCGCCTTTTGGCGCAGGCGGCGGGCACGGATTTTGACGAATTGATGAACATCACCACCCTACGGTCGATGACGCAGGCCTATTACAGCCCGCAGAATTTTGGGCATTTTGGGCTGGCGTTGCGCAATTATGCGCATTTCACCTCGCCCATCCGCCGCTATTCTGACCTGATCGTTCACCGCGCACTGATTGCCGCCCATGGCTGGGGGGATGATGGGCTAACCCCTTGGGATATCGAAAACTTACCCGATACGGCCAAGCAGATTTCGGATACCGAACGCAGATCTATGCTGGCCGAACGCGATACATCTGACCGTTATTTGGCGGCCTTTTTGGCCGACCGTGTGGGAGCCGAATTTTCGGGCCGCATATCGGGCGTGCAGCGATTCGGCCTGTTTGTGAAACTGGATGAAACGGGGGCCGATGGGTTGGTTCCTGTGCGCAGCATTGGGCGGGAATTTTTCCATTACGACCCCGATGCGCAGGTGCTGGTCGGGTCAGAGTCAGGCCAAGTTTTGGGCGCGGGCTTGCGCGTAACTGTCCGCCTTGCCGAAGCATCCCCGCTGACAGGCGGGTTGATTTTGGATTTGCTGCATGTCGAAGGGGCAAACCTTGCCACCCCCCGCAGTGCCAAGGGCAAATCGGGTGGGCGCAAATCCAGCGCCGCTGCCGTAAAAGCGGCCAAAACCGCCCGCAAAGTGCTGCGCAAACGGCGGGGCTGATGATGCGCGTGGCCCTGATCCTTGCTGCTTGCCTATCGCTTGCCCATGGCCCCGCATTTGCACAACAGGAGGCGCTGATTTTGCCGCCCATTAACAGTTATACCGCCACAGGTCTTGCAGAATGGCAGAAAAACTTCAAAACCCGTGCACTGGCCCAGGGCATTCCTGAACCAGTGTTCGATTTGGCTTTTCGTGATGTGCAGCTTTTGCCCGATGTCATCGACAAAGACCGCCGCCAAGATGAATTCACCCGCACGATTTGGGATTATCTTGATCGCGCGGTGTCCGACGATCGTATAGCATCGGGCGCTAAAGCGTTGAAAGAAAACGCTGAAATTCTGGCCCAGATTGAAGCCCGCTTTGGCGTTGACGCTGGCGTTGTGGTCGCCATTTGGGGGCTGGAAAGCGCCTTTGGCGCGGTGCGCGGCGACGTTCCCACTATATCGGCGCTGGCCAGCCTTGCCTATGAAGGCCGCCGCGCTGCCTTTTTTGAAGGCGAATTGATTGCCCTGATGCAAACAATGGCCGAAGGCAAGGTTAGGCCTGAACAATTGTTCGGGTCTTGGGCGGGTGCCATGGGGCATACGCAATTTATGCCATCCAGCTATCGCGCCTTGGCGGTGGATTTTGCGGGCGGTGACAAACCCAATATCTGGGATGATGACCCCAGCGATGCACTGGCATCCACCGCCGCCTATCTGGCGAAATCGGGCTGGAAAAAGGGCCTGCCTTGGGGGATCGAGGTGATTTTGCCGCCGAATTTTGATTACGAAATTGCGGGAAATCGCACGCAAAAACCGCCCAATGCGTGGGCGGCGATGGGGGTTAAGCCTGCGGACGGTGGCAATCTGCCGCAAGCTTGGGCATCGGTCATCTTGCCTGCTGGCGCGCGCGGCCCTGCCTTTCTGGTCACCGATAATTTCGCGGCAATAGAAACCTATAACCGCGCCGACAGTTATGTCATTGCCGTAGGCCATTTGTCAGATCGCCTGCAAGGCGGCGCAGCTTTTGTGCAAGAATGGCCGCGCGATTTGCGGGTTTTAACGCTGGATGAACGCAAATCCATGCAGCAGGCACTGTTGGATCGCGGCCTCTATGCGGGGCAGGCCGATGGCAAAATCGGCCCCTTATCTGTGGCCGCCATTAAGGCGCTTCAGCGCAGCATGGGGCGCGTCCCCGATGGCTATGCCAGCACCGAAGTGCTTGATCTGCTGAAATAATCTGATGGCCACCCTGCCCATCAACGCCATATATCCAAGCCTGCGCGACGCCATCGCGCAGCGCAAAATGGCCGTGATCGAGGCACCGCCTGGCGCGGGCAAAACCACCGGCGTGCCGTTGAATTTGCTGGCAAGCGGGTTGATTGCGGGCCGCATCATCATGCTTGAACCGCGCCGTCTTGCCGCGCGCGCCGCCGCTGAACGCATGGCGGAAACGCTGGGCGAACTCGTTGGCCAAACCGTGGGCTACCGCATTCGCGGCGAATCAAAAACCAGCGCTGCCACCCGCATCGAGGTGGTCACCGAAGGCATTCTGACGCGGATGATTCAGTCCGACCCAGAATTGCGCGGCATTGGTGCGGTGATATTTGACGAGTTTCACGAACGCAGTCTGAACGCCGATCTGGGCCTTGCCCTTGCCTTGGAAATTCGCGGCGCATTGCGCGAGGATTTGGTGCTGATCGCCATGTCGGCCACGCTAGACGCGGCCCCCGTTGCGGCGCTGATGGGCGATGCGCCGCGCATCACGTCTGAAGGGCGGGCCTTTCCAGTTGAAACCCGCTGGCTGCCGCGCAGCCCAGATGCCAGCCTGCGGTATCCTGCGATGATGGCAGGGCTTGTGGTGCAGGCGTTGGACGAAACCGCAGGCGGCGTTCTGGTGTTTCTGCCAGGCGAAGGAGAAATTCGCCAAGTCGAAGCCCTGCTTTCGGGGCGGTGCGCGGGCTGCGACATTCGCCCCCTGTTTGGCGCGATGGAGTTTGCGGCCCAACGCGCCGCCCTTGCGCCTAGCCAAAACCGCAAGATCGTTTTGGCCACGTCTATTGCCGAAACCTCGCTGACCATTCCCGATATTCGCGTTGTCATCGACGGTGGGCGGGCGCGGCGGGCGCGATTTGATCCTGCCTCTGGCATGCCGCGCCTTGTGACCGAACGGGTGTCTCGTGCCGAGGCAACCCAGCGCGCGGGCCGCGGCGGGCGGGTTGCCGCTGGCATCTGCTATCGCGCGTGGACTAAGGGCGATGAGGGTGCGCTCGCCGCCTATCCGCCGCCCGAAATTGCCGTGGCTGACCTTACATCGCTGGCGCTGGAACTGGCGCAGTGGGGCAGTGATGATCTGCCATTTCTAACCCCGCCGCCTGCCCCTGCCTTGGCCGAGGCGCGGGCGCTGCTGGCGGATTTGGGCGCGCTGAACGGCGGGCGCATCACGGAACATGGCCGCGCTTTGGCGGCCCTGCCGCTGCACCCGCGCCTTGGGCATATGCTGCTGCGCGCGGGCCCGTCTGCCGCCCCCCTTGCGGCGCTTTTGGGCGAGCGTGACCCGCTGCGCGGCGCGCCAGCCGATCTAAACCTGCGCCTTGCCGCCCTGCGCGATACCAAACAATTTGAACGCGACCATCCTTACCCCATCTCACTCCCCACGCTTCAGCGCATTCGCGATGAGGGCAAAAGGCTGGCCCGCGCCCTGCCCCAAGGCATTAAAGATGCGGGGTTTTCCCCTGCGCAGGCCGTTGCTCTTGCCTACCCTGATCGCATCGGTTTGCGCCGCGCAGGGGACGCGCCGCGCTGGGTTTTGTCGGGCGGTAAGGGCGCTGTTATGGGGGCCGGAGAGCCTTTGTCATCCGCGCGGCTGATTGTGGCCACAGATTTGGACGGCGATCCGCGCGAGGCCACGATACGGCAAGCCATTGCCCTGACAGAAAATGAGCTGCGCGCGCTTTATGCACCCCAAATCACATGGCGCAATATCTGCACATGGTCGCGCCGCGAAGGCAAAGTCTTGGCGCGCAGGCAGGAAACCTTTGGCGCGCTGGTGCTGGCCGATCAGGTTTGGACAGGGGCCGCGCCCGAAGATATCGCCCGCGCCGCACTAGACGGCCTGCGCAGTATTGGCCTGCCCTTTACGCCCGCCGCGCGGCGGCTGCGCGCGCGCATCGAACTGGCGCGGGGCGGCGGCGATGCTTGGCCTGATTGCAGCGATACAGCATTGCTGGCCAGCGCCGAGGACTGGCTGCTGCCATACCTTACCAAATGCAAAACCGAAGCCGATCTGCGCGCGCTGGACCTGACCGATGCCATCAAGAACCGCCTAACGTGGGATCAGTCAGAGGCGCTAAGCCGCATCGCCCCCGCCCATTTTGAAACGCCTTTGGGCCGCCATGTGCCCATTGATTACGAAGGTGAAACCCCCGCAATCGAAATTCGCATTCAGGAAATGTTCGGCGTCACCCAGCACCCCGTTGTGGGCGCGGCCAAAACCCCCCTGCGGGTGACGCTGCTAAGCCCTGGGCACAAGCCGATACAGGTCACACAAGACATCCCGCGATTTTGGGCCACATCCTATAGCGACGTGCGCAAAGATATGCGCGGCGAATACCCCCGCCATCCGTGGCCCGAAGACCCGCGCGCGGCAGAGCCGACGCTGCGCGCCAAGCCAAGGGGAAGCTAAGGCGGGGCGTTAAAGCGCGCCCCGCCCTTTTCCGCCATCCTTTAGTGTCGAAAGAACGCCGCGCAAAATGCCCCAGCTTTTCCAGCGACGAGTTTTTGACCACAGCATATCGGGGACTATCATCGCCAAAACCCCGCCGATCAATGCAATTGTAAACGGGGCAGCGCGGCCATGTTTGCGCGCGGCATAAACGCGGCTGCGTGCCTGATGATAGCGTTTGAAGTAAAACGTTGCAGGGTCAGTTCCAGATGATTTTTCCGCCAAATGCGTCACCAAAGCGTTGCGCACAAACATAATCGGGCCAACTTCGGCTCGCATACGGCGCGATAGATCGTCATCTTCGTGATACAGGAAGATATTCTCATCAAACCCGCCCACAGCATCAAAGGCCGATTTGCGCGCAAACAGGGCAGACCCCATCAAAACAGTCACCTCGGCATCGGTGTCTGGCCAGCGGTGGGGCATGTATTCGCGCAGCGGCATCAGGCGCGAACGGTAATGAAACTGCATTGACCCATCGGCCAGCGCTATGCGCGGGTTAAAGGCCGAAGCCGCAGGAAAGCGGCGCGCGGCGGCGATCAACTCGTCCAACGCGCCGTCGTGCAGGGTCGCATCTGGGTTTAGAAACAGCACAAATTCGGTTGTGGCGCGTTCGGCCCCGCGATTGCAGGCATAGCCAAACCCCATGTTATCAGGGTTTGTCACCAACTCTGCGCCCATCTTCTGGCACAGTGCCGCCAGCGCATCTGCATGTTTGGACGCATTATCAACCACAATCACGCGCACGCCTTTTGGAACAGATACCAGCATTTCGGGCAGCACATCCATGCTGTTATAGGCCACCGAAACGATGGTTACCAAATCGGAAACGGGCATTCTCGCGCCTTCTGGGAATGGGGTGGCCAAGGCGCAAATCGCCTTGGCCAAAGGGTTTACGCCTCGGCAGGGGCTTCGGTGATTTCCAGACCAGTTTCCTGATCGACCATCTTCATGCCCAGCTTGACCTTACCGCGATCGTCAAAGCCCAAAAGCTTAACCTTCACGTCTTGACCTTCTTTCAGCGCCTCGTTCGGGTGGTTCAGGCGCTTGTTGGCGATTTGGCTGACATGCACCAGACCATCGCGCTTGCCAAAGAAGTTCACGAACGCGCCGAAATCGACCAGCTTCACGACTTTGCCATCGTAAATCTTGCCCTCTTCAGGCTCGGCCACGATCGACCAGATCATATCATAGGCCTTTTTGATGGCCGCCTGATCGTTGGACGCAATCTTGATGATACCGTCGTCGTTGATATCCACTTTCGCGCCCGAGGTTTCCACGATTTCGCGGATCACCTTACCGCCCGACCCAATCACTTCGCGGATTTTGTCGGTTGGGATTTGCAGGGTTTCGATCTTTGGCGCGTATTCGCTAAAGCCTTGTGGGGCCGACAGCGCTTTGTTCATCTCGCCCAAAATATGCAAACGCCCGTCCTTGGCCTGTGCCAAGGCTTGCGCCATAATCTCGGGTGTGATGCCTGCCACTTTAATATCCATCTGCATCGTGGTGATGCCAGCGGCGGTGCCTGCCACTTTGAAATCCATATCGCCAAGGTGATCTTCATCGCCCAAGATATCGGTCAAAACAGCCCAGCGGCCATCGTCTTCCAAGATCAGGCCCATGGCCACGCCAGCAACTGGCGCTTTCAAAGGCACGCCCGCATCCATCATCGACAGCGAACCGCCGCAGACCGATGCCATAGAAGACGAGCCGTTGGATTCGGTAATTTCCGACACCACGCGAATGGTATATGGGAAATCGGTTGGCGCAGGCAGAACGGCCTGCAACGCGCGCCATGCCAGTTTGCCGTGACCAATCTCGCGGCGGCCTGGGCTGCCAACGCGCCCCACTTCGCCCACCGAATAGGGGGGGAAGTTATAGTGCAGCAGGAAGTTGCTGCGCGAATTGCCGTGCAGCGCGTCGATGATCTGCTCATCCTCGCCCGTGCCCAGCGTGGTCACAACCAAACCTTGGGTTTCGCCGCGGGTGAACAGGGCAGAACCATGGGTGCGGGGCAGAATGCCCGTTTCCGAAACAATCGGGCGCACGGTTTTGTTGTCGCGCCCGTCAATGCGCGCGCCGCCGTTGATGATATCGCCGCGCAGGATCGAGGATTCCAGCTTTTTGATCGCCGAGCCTAGGTTGATGTCGGCATTGTCAGCGTCATCCAAAGCGGATTTGATCGCATCCACCGCTGCCGAAATCGCATTGCTGCGGTCTTGCTTATCGCGAATGGCGAAGGCCGCGCGCATCTGCGTCTCGCCCGCCGCTTTCACGCGGGCATACAGCGCCGAATAATCGGGCGGGGTAAAATCGAACGGTTCTTTCGCGCAATCTTCGGCGAAATCGATGATCATGTCGATCACGGGCTGCATGGCTGCATGACCAAACTTAACCGCGCCCAGCATTTCGTCTTCGGTCAACTCATAAGCTTCCGATTCCACCATCATCACCGCGTCTTTGGTGCCTGCGATCACCAGATCAAGGCGCTGATCGGGGTTGTAACGCAGCTTTTCCATATCATCGATGGTCGGGTTCAGCACATATTGCCCGCCCGAAAAGCCCACGCGCGCCGCCCCAACAGGGCCCATAAACGGCACGCCCGAAATGGTCAGCGCAGCAGATGCTGCAATCATCGCCACGATATCGGGGTCATTGGTCAGATCGTGCGACAGCACAGTGGCCATCACCAAAACTTCGTTCTTAAAGCCGTCCACAAACAGTGGGCGGATCGGACGGTCGATCAGACGCGAGGTCAGCGTTTCTTTTTCCGAAGGCCGCGCTTCGCGTTTAAAAAAGCCGCCTGGAATTTTGCCAGCGGCATAGTATTTTTCCTGATAATGCACCGTCAGGGGAAAGAAATCTTGCCCTGGTTTGGCGCTGCGGGCATAGGTGACGTTCGCCATCACCGAAGTATCGCCCAAAGTAGCGATAACACTGCCATCTGCCTGACGGGCAACTTTGCCTGATTCCAGTGTTAGGGTTTCATTGCCCCACTGGATTGATTTTTTCGTAACGTTGAACATGGATCGTTCCCTATATAGGCGCGCAGCCCCTGCCGCAGCGCCCGTCAAAAATAGCGGCCCCATTGCCGCCGCCCCCATCCTTTGCATGGGGGGGGGCAGCCCCCACATCACAGATAGCGCGCGCATACAGGAAAAATGGGGGTTTGGGAAGGGGGATGGGTCTGAGCGTTGGCCGCGCTCCTAAAACACCCCATGCGCGCCCAAATCGCTGCGCGCATCGCCCCTTAGCAGCGCGGCGTAATGATCGCGCAGCGTGTCGCTGCCATATTCGGGTGTCGCATCGGCACGGTAGGCACTACCATCCCAAACCAGCATCGACTCGGTTCCGTAATAGCGGCCAATCTGCGCAAGATTGGCCTTTTCCGCCAGTTTTGGCGACAGGCGGCCAAGGGTTTTCAGAACGGCGATGATGGTATCCATCAGGCCAATCGCCACATGCTTAACCCGCACGTCCCGCCCCAGCACATCGGCCAGCATCGCCGCCTGATCCAGCGGGGTTATCGCAGGCCCCGGCCCGCCAATAGGCAAAACGCGGTTTTGCAGCGCAGGGTTGGTCAGACATTCGACCAAATACTGCGCAAGGTCGTTGTCTGAAATCGGTTTGCACGCGGTCAGTTTGCCATTGCCAAACACCAAAAACGGCTTGCCCGCCACCACCCGCGCGACCTGCCCCGAAAGGGATTTGAAAAACGCAGTTGGGCGCACGATGGAATAGGTCAGGCCGCTGGCCTGCAATTCCGCCTCAAAAGCCAGTTTGGCGCGTTGAAAGTCTAGCAGGGGCTTTTGCACGCAAATCGCGGATAACAGCGCAAACTGCGACACCCCCGCCGCCTGCGCCGCAGCCAAAGCCTGTGCATTGGCGCGGTGGTCAATCGCCCATGCATCGCGGGGCGCACCCGTGCGGCTGGCAAGGCAAGAGATGACAACGTCGAACCTTTGCCCCTGCATCGCCCCCGCAACCGCGCCGTCTTGGGTGACATCGGCAATCACTGTAGGGCAAGGTAGATCAACTGGCGCGCGCACCACCGCAATCACCTCATGCCCAGCCGCCAGCAGCGCCGCAGCTGTTGCCCGCCCAATCGTGCCCGTCGCCCCCAAAAGTAAAACGCGCATCCTCGCCCCCTTTGCCCCAGCATAGCCGCGCACAAACAAAAACGCCCGCAGTTTCCTACGGGCGCTTTCGTTAAACTTTTCGCCAGACTTAGCGGCGTAGACCCAAACGGGAAATCAGCGACTGATAGCGCGCTTCGTCTTTCTTTTTGACATAGTCCAGCAGCTTGCGGCGCTGGGCAACCATCATCAGCAAACCACGGCGCGAGTGGTTGTCTTTTTTGTGGCCTTTGAAATGCTCGGTCAGCGTGGCAATGCGCGAGGACAGGATCGCAACTTGCACTTCGGGCGAACCCGTATCGCCTTCTTTGGTGGCATATTCTTTGATCAAGCGGGCTTTTTCTTCAACGGTGATCGACATCGGGATCTCCTATCTTAAGGGTTAAGGCACAAGCCGGGATGTCGTCCAGCAGGGCCGATGCTGCCATT
>JAIXVS010000044.1 GCA_027482795.1 Rhodobacter sp. | reverse complement strand
GCAGGCCAAGCCGCTCGTACAGGGTCAAAACACACCTTCGGGAAAGATATGGCCCGATGCCCCCAAAGGCAGCGATTTGTCCCAAACCACATCGGCCATGGTCAAGGCGCGGTAGAGATGCGGAAACAAAACGCCGCCGCGCGCAGGCTCCCATTTCAGATCATCGCCCAACTGCGCCGCATCAATGGCCAGCAGCACCAAATCGCTTTCCCCCGCGAACCATTTGGCGGCGGTTTCGGCCAACTGCGGGGCTGCGGAAAAATGGATATAGCCATCGGCCAAATCCACGGGCGCGCCACGGGTTTGGCCATTTGCGCGCATCTCATCCCATTCGGGGCGGCGGAATATTTTGTAAATGATCATGCCCGCCTTTTGCCCAAATGCAGGCTTTTGGTCAATGGAAATTGCCGCTATCACAGTGCAATGTGCGGCAGGCTGACCATAACCCACCCAACCGAGGCAATGGCGCGCCTGTTTGGTGCGGCGCTGGCAAATGACCTACCGCAGGGGCCAAACTACAATCTCTGCCCCACACAAAGCGTTGCCGTTGTGACGGGTGGCACGGCGCGGCATCTGCGCCCCATGCGCTGGGGGTTCATTCCCGCGTGGTACAAATCCGCCACCGATGGCCCGCTGATCATCAATGCCCGCGCCGAGACTGTGGCCATCAAACCCGCCTTCCGCGAGGCGATCCGCATGCGCCGCTGCATCCTGCCCGCATCGGGGTTTTACGAATGGTCGGCAGGCCCAGATAAATCCCGCCTGCCATGGTACATCACGCGCCGCGATGGTGCGCCCTTTGCCTTTGCTGCGCTGTGGCAAAGCTGGGGAAATATCGACACTTTGGCAGTTGTCACCACTGAGGCTGGCGCAGACATGGCCCATATCCATGACCGCGAACCTGTGATCCTAGAAGAACCCGATTGGCCGCTGTGGCTGGGCGAGGCTGGGCATGGCGCGGCACCGCTGATGCGGGCAAGTGCGGGGGTGATCCAAAGCCACCGCGTGGGGGTAGAGGTCAACTCTAACCGCGCATCAGGCGCGCATCTGATTGACCCAATCCCCGCTTGAGCATCCCGCGCGCGGGTGCTAAAAGAGCCTTAACGCGGGCATTGTGTAATGGTAAGACCTTAGCCTTCCAAGCTAAAGACGCGGGTTCGATTCCCGCTGCCCGCTCCAAAATCAGCCATTTGCCGCCGCAGGATCCATCCAAAACGGGCCAAAGCCATTGCCATCGGGGTCGGCAAAGGCGCGCGAATACATAAAGCCCAAATCTTCGGCATCGTGCAGCGATGCGCCGCCCGCCTTGGTGGCGGCATCGGTCATCGCATCCACCTCGTCGCGCGTCTCGCACGACAGGGCGATCAACGCATTCGCCCCCTCACTGGGCAAAACCAAGGGCCTCTGCGACTGCGCGCGAAAGGCGTCATGCGTGGCCAACATGAAATAGATTGCATCCGACACCACAACACAGGCCGACGTATCGCTGCTGAAGGCATCATTGATACGCCAGCCCAAAGCCTCGTAAAACACGCGCGCGCGGGCCATGTCAGACACGGGCAAAGTTACAAAAATCATCTTATTCATCGCTTAGCCCTTTCACATAGGCCCAAATATCCGCGCCGCAGGCACAGTGTCGCCAAACCGCCGCTTACAGGTTTTCCTGCTGCGGCATCCCCAACACGTGGAAGCCGCAATCAACATGCACCACTTCGCCGCTGGTGCAATTGCCCCAATCGCTGCACAGCCAAACCGCTGTTCCGCCAATAGCCTCTAGCGTGGCATTTGCCCGCATCGGGGCGTTGGCTTCGGTATGGCGGAAAGTGGCGCGCGCGCCGCCAATGGCCGCGCCCGCGAGCGTTTTCATTGGGCCCGGGCTGATGGCATTGACGCGAATTTGCTGCGGCCCAAGATCGTTGGCAAGGTACCGCGTGGCAGATTCCAGCGCAGCCTTGGCGACACCCATCACGTTGTAATTGGGGGTTACGCGGTTTGATCCGCCGTAGGTCAGCGTGATTAGGCTGCCGCCGTTTGGCATCAGTTCCGATGCGCGGCGCGAGACGTCAATAAAACTAAAGCAGGAAATCGCAAGGCTGTTGGAAAAGTTCCCGCGCGAGGTGTTGATAAACCGCCCCGTAAGTTCGTTCTTATCCGAATAAGCAATCGCATGGATCAGAAAATCCATCGTGCCCCAGCGGGCTTTCAGCGCGCCAAAGCAGGCATCAAGGCTGGCATCATCCGACACATCGACATCGACCAGAAAATCACTGCCCACTGATGCCGCGAGTGGTTCCACCCGCTTGCCAAACGCGTCGCCTTGATAGGAAAAGGCCAGTTCGGCCCCCTCGGCCGCCAAGGCGGATGCAATGCCCCAAGCGATGGATCGCTCGTTCGCGACCCCCATCACCAGCCCGCGTTTGCCCTTCATCAGATCAGCCATCGCGCTTATCCCTTGTATTTCGACATAACCAGCGTGGCGTTCGTGCCGCCAAAGCCGAAAGAGTTCGACAGAACGCTGTCCAATTCCACATTCTCGCGCAGGGTCATCACAATTTCGGATGGGTCCAGCGCAGGGTCTAGCGTGGTGATATTGGCCGATGCGGCGATGAAATTGCCCTGCATCATCAGCAGCGAATAAATCGCCTCATGCACGCCTGTCGCGCCCAGCGAATGGCCCGTCAGCGATTTGGTCGAAGCGGTAGGCGGAGTATGACCGCGCCCAAACACACGGCGGATAGCCTCCATTTCGGTGACATCGCCCACCACGGTAGATGTACCGTGGCTGTTGATATAGTCAATTTTGCGTCCCGCAGGCAGGGTCGACAAGGCAAGCCGCATCGACCGCTCGCCGCCCTCGCCACTGGGGGCCACCATATCGTGCCCGTCAGATGTCGCACCATAGCCCGTGACTTCGCCATAAATCTTGGCCCCGCGCGCCAAGGCGTGCGACAACTCTTCCAGCACCACAACCCCGCCTCCGCCTGCAATGACAAAGCCATCGCGGGTGGCATCATAGGTGCGCGAGGCGGTGGTTGGCGTGTCGTTATACTTGGACGACATCGCCCCCATCGCATCGAACAGGCACGACAGCGTCCAATCCAGCTCCTCGCCGCCGCCTGCGAAAACAATATCCTGCTTGCCCATCTGAATTTGCTCGACCCCGTTGCCGATGCAATGCGCCGAGGTAGAGCAGGCAGAGGTGATCGAATAATTCACGCCTTTAATCTTAAACGGCGTGGCAAGGCAGGCAGAATTGGTGCTGCTCATGCAGCGGGTCACCATAAACGGCCCCATCTTTTTGGGCGCGCCTTTGTTGATGACGGCATCAAAGGCTTGGAAAAAGTTACTGGTCGAAGGCCCGCCAGACCCCATGACAAGGCCCGTACGTTCGTTCGACACATCGCTGTCTTCCAGCCCAGAATCGGCAATGGCCTGCTGCATGGCCAAAAAGTTATAGGCCGCCCCTGGCCCCATAAACCGCAAATCACGCTTGTCGATATGGTCTTCTAGAACAATCTGCGGCATCCCGTGCACTTGGCTGCGAAAGCCATGCTCGGCATATTCGGGGGCAAAAACGATCCCCGATTTGCCCGCCCGCAGGCTTGCCTCTACCTCGGCGGCATTGTTGCCGATGGATGAAATGATCCCGATCCCAGTGATGACAACGCGGCGCATGGTCCTACCCTCCTGTCTGCTTGCGTGATGTTTACAAATCTGTGGGGCAGAATACCACCAGATTATTCGGCCGCCCGCGCGCCCTTGTGCCACTGCATGTCGGCCAGCCCCCAATCCCGCATGACCCCGATCAGCGGCAGCAGGGTTTGACCGCGCGCTGTCAGGTCATAATCGACCTTTGGCGGCACGACAGGATGAACAGTGCGGCGCAGGATGCCATCCTGTTCCAATTCGCGCAGTTGTTGGGTCAGCATCTGCTTGGTGATGCCCGGAATGGCGCGCAGCATCACGCCGAACCGGTCCACCCCGCCCGCGATGCAAAACAGGATCACGGGTTTCCACTTGCCCCCCACCACCTGCAGGCAATGGGTCACTGGGCAATCCTGCGCCGGGTCGGGGGCCATTTGTCCGTTTTTCATGACTACCTCAGAAAATCATGACTAGTTGCCATAACCAGATTATTGGCCATGCTGGCCGGATCGTCAATATGGAGAATCTGCGATGCACCGTCCTTTGTTCACTTGTCTTGCTGTCTTGCTGTGCGGCCCCTCGCTGGCGCAGGATCTGTCGCTGGAGGGGCTGCAAGCGCGCATTGTCGGCCACTGGGTCTCGATCGGATGCGAACTGCGCCCGCAGGCGAACCCTGAGGGCGGCGCGCCCACGGCTAGTTATCTGACCCGCGATTTCACCTATGACGCGGCGGGTGGATTTGCGGCCAGTATCAGCGTCTTTGCCGACCCGGCCTGTCAGGTGCCCGCCGCATCCTATGACTTTGCGGGCGAAGTGGTTTGGCATGGGCCAAATCCTGCCGCCGCAGGGGCATGGTCGCAGGACTATGTGCTGAACCGCAAGCTGACTCTGACCATTCTGGCCGAACCCATGGTGGCGCAGATGAACCAGATGCCGCCTGGGGCCTGTGGCGACGGCCCCTTTGTGGTGGGCGAGGTGCGCGACATTCTGGGCAAGCCCTGTGCGCTGCTGAAATATGTCGAAGGCAGTGCCTTTGTGGTGGACCATGATCTGCTACATGTCCGGCAAGATACGCCGGGGATGCTGTTCATGGGGGCCAAACATGTCGACGGCACCGGGTTCTATGCCCCCGAAAACCGCCCGTTGGTTGGCCTTCAGCAGCCGCTGATCAAGGTCGAGTGACGATCAGGTGGCCGATAGCGCCACTTTCATATCGGTCACCTGATAAATGACATCGCCATCGGCCTCGACCCGGCCGTTGGCGACCCCCATGGTCAGACGGCGGTTTTCGACAGTCTTGGTGAAATCGACGAAATAACGCAGCATCTTACGGTCTGGCCGCACCATGCCTGTCAGTTTCACCTCACCCACGCCCAGCGCATAGCCG
>JAIXVS010000372.1 GCA_027482795.1 Rhodobacter sp. | reverse complement strand
GGCGCATTGTCGATCTGGAACAGTTCCGCCGTGCCGTGGGCGCGGGGGGCGAACTTGCCGCGCGCGCAAACCTCGAGCAGATCATCAACGCCGAAATTCGCACCGTTCTGGGTTCGGTCGCCAGCCGCAACGTGCTGTCAGAAGACCGAACCAAGCTGATGAACACCATCCGCGACAATGCCCGCGCCAAGGCGCTGTCGCTGGGCGTGGATGTGATCGACGTGCGCCTGACGCGCACCGATTTGCCCAAGCAAAACCTAGAGGCAACCTTTGCCCGTATGCGGGCCGAGCGTCAGCGCGAAGCGACCGACGAGATTGCCCGCGGGAACGAGGCCGCCCAAGGCGTGCGCGCCACCGCCGACCGCGAGGTGATCGAGGTGACATCGGAAGCGCGCCGCGATGCCGAGATTATTCGCGGTGAGGCGGACGCAACACGCAACGGCATTTATGCCCAAGCCTTTGGCCAAGACCCTGAATTCTTTGCCTTTACACGCTCGCTCACCTCCTATGAACGCGCGCTGCAATCGGGGAATTCGTCGATTGTGATGCAGCCAGATAGCGCGTTCTTTGACTATCTGGGCGATCCAAACGGTCGCGGGGCAGCGACCGCCGCACCTGCCCAATAAATCCAAAAGTGCCGCGCAACTGCGCGGCGCTTTTTTTCACAAAGGGATCACGCCCGCGCGATGCCACTTCACAAGCAGATGATCGTGCTGAAACATCCCTTGCTGATGCCCCGCTGGAAGATCATGTTTACCCCGACGCAGCACCCTGCGCCAAGATTTTAGCACTTCAGGAGATCCGCCGTGCGCACTCTTTCCCTTTCCGATTTTGCACCCGCCGCCAGCCGTGCAGCCGCCCTTGCCCTTGGCCTTGGCCTTGCAGCATCGGTGCTGCCAGCCACATCCGCCCTTGCCTTGGGCGCGCCTGACAGCTTTGCCGAACTGGCCGAAAAGGTCAGCCCTTCGGTGGTGAATATCACCACCTCCTCCATCGTTGCCACCCCAACCAGCGATACCCCCATGGTTCCCGAAGGATCGCCCTTTGAAGATTTCTTCAAAGATTTCATGGATCGCAACGGCCAAGGCGGCGATGACCGCCAGCAGCGGTCCGAAGCCTTGGGTTCAGGCTTTGTCATTTCCGATGACGGCTATATCGTGACAAACAACCACGTCATCGAAGGTGCCGATGAGATCAACATCGAATTTTTCGATGGCAAACAATTGGCCGCCAAACTGGTGGGCACCGATCCTAAAACCGATATCGCCGTGCTAAAGGTTGACGCCGCCGATTTGCCCTTTGTCGCCTTTGGCAACAGCGATGAGATGCGCGTTGGCGATTGGGTTATGGCCATGGGCAACCCGCTGGGGCAGGGCTTTTCTGTGTCTGCGGGTATCGTCTCGGCGCGCGGGCGCGAATTGTCGGGCACCTATGACGACTTTTTGCAAACCGATGCGGCCATCAACAAAGGCAACTCAGGCGGCCCCCTGTTCAACCTTGATGGCGATGTCATCGGCGTGAACACGGCTATTTTGTCGCCTTCGGGCGGCTCGATTGGTATTGGCTTTTCGATGGCCTCTAATGTGGTGACCAAAGTCGTCGACCAGTTGCGCGAATTTGGCGAAACGCGGCGCGGGTGGCTGGGCGTGAAAATTCAAGACGTCACCCCCGATGTGGCCGAAGCGATGGGCCTTTCGGTCAGCGCGGGCGCGCTGATTACCGATGTGCCTGCGGGGCCTGCCTTGGATGCTGGCCTGCTGGCGGGCGATGTCATCACCACCTTTAACGGGCAAGAGATCACCGATGTGCGCGATCTAACCCGCACCGTGGCCGACAGCCCCATTGGCGAAGATGTGCCCGTGGTCGTGCTGCGCGACGGCGATGAAATGACGATCCCCGTCAAACTTGGCCGCCGTGAAGAGGCCGAAGCCGCCGAAGCAAAGCCCGCCAATGCCGACGGCAGCGAAACCCCTGCCGAGCCAGAGGAGTTGGAACTTCTGGGCCTGACCGTGCAGCCGATGACCGATGACATTGCCAAAAGCCTGAACTTGCCTGCGGGCAGCGAAGGTCTGGTTGTGATGGGCGTGGATGCGGCATCGGACGCAGGGGCCAAAGGCTTGTCTGCTGGCGATGTGATTGTCGAGGCAGGCCAGCAAAAGGTAACCACAGTGTCCGATTTTCAGGCCCGCGTAACCGCCGCCCGCGACGAAGGCCGCAAATCGATTTTGCTGCTGATCCGCCGCGAAGGCAACCCGCGCTTTATCGCCCTGTCGGTGGAATAAAGGCGCGACATATCCGAAAAGGGCGGCAGGGCAACCTGCCGCCCTTTTTCTATGCGGCCCACGCGCAAAATCGAACATGTGTATTCAATGCGCATATTCATATTGACGCGGGTTTAGGGAATGCGTATTTTATGCACATATATGGGGCGCATATGAAACGCCGCGACATGTTGAAAAAACTGCAAGAGGCTGGCCTGACGCTGAAAGAAGGCGGCAGTCATACCAAAGTGTATCGCGGCGATGCCTATCTTTCGGCGGTTTCGCGGCAAACAGAAATTGCCGAAACTGTGGTGCGCGCGATTGAAAAGCAAACAGGCGTAAAGCTGATCTAAGGTTTTGAACATGGCACAGGTTTTTTATCCCGCAATCTTGTGGCCCGTCGATGATGCGGGCCTATTCGGCGTGACTATTCCCAGCATCAATGTGAATGGGTCGGGCGATACTGCCGCCGCCGCAATGGCCGATGCCGCCATCATTTTGCAAGAGGTCATCGATGATCTGGCCGCAGATCGCGCTGCCATTCCACCCCCCGCAGAGGTAAAGCCGTTGGACAACGGTCAATGGGTGCTTTTGCCCGCGCTTTTGCCCAGCCCTTCGGTGCGTGTGAACATCACCCTGCCTGCCGACTTGCTTGCCCGCATTGACTCGGTCAGCCCAAACCGTTCGGCGTTTTTGGCGAAATGGGCTGCCGAAGGGTTGCGCGCGGGCAGATGATTGCGCGCGCCGCAGCGCGGCAGGGCGTTGCTATAAATCCGCCGCCACCAGCCCCAATTCCTGCGCCGCTGCCAGCGAAATGACGGGGCTATCCAGACCACGTTCGCGTTGAAACTTTTGCAAAGCGGCCAATGTTTCCGCGTCCCACGCGCCCGTGACAGGGGCGAAAAACCGCCCGCGCGCCTTTAAGGCGCGTTGCAGGCTGGCGACAAAGCCCACAGTCACGGCATCGGGGCAGGGCGAGGCGAACCAGACAACCGCACGATCCGATACCATGCGCTGCGCGGTGCGGGTTTGAAACTGCGCCGCTTGGGTGATATTGCCCGCGCCATCGCGCCGTTCGGGCAGCACTTGCACCTGTTCGGTGATGGTTTCAATCACGGCGGGGCTGGTGTCAGAGGCCCAACATTTGCCTTGGCTTTGCGGCGGTGTCTCGCCCGCCTTCAGGCGCAAAACTGCGATCTGGCTGCTGGTTTTCGCCAGCCCAACAGGGGGGGCAGATTGGCATGACATCAGCGCCATAACGGCGAAAATCGCCGCTGGCTGTCTTAGCCCAATCTTTATAAATCTGTTGCCCATCGCTGCCCATCAGCCCCTCTGCGGGGGCGTTTGGCTGCTTATAGCGCAAAATCGATGCGCTGGCTAGCCTGCGCTACGGCTGATCACCCGCGCGCACGCCGTCTGGCGCGAAACCTTCAGTCAGCAGGCGGTCCAGCATGTGGGATATATCTTCAATATGCTCGGCCACCACATGCACCACATTACATTCGCGCTGTAAGCGCCCCGTTACGCGCAGAAGCCGCCCCGCAATCACCGCGCGGCGATACTTTTCATAGGTTTGCGCCCAGACCACCACATTGGCGGTGCCTGTTTCATCTTCCAGCGTTAGGAAAATAACCCCCTTCGCCGTGCCAGGGCGTTGGCGCACCAAAACCAGCCCCGCCACGCAAACCTTTGCCCCCACGCGCGGCTCTACCAGCCGCTCGGCGGGCAGGGCCGCAGGCGGGCGCGGCCATGTATCGGGCGCAGGGGTTTGCGCCATCCAATCTGGGGTGGGGCGGATCAGAGTCATAGGAACAAATATAGAACATCTGCCGCCATTTGCAAGGGCAGCGCGCGCTGCCCAAATGGCGCGCTGTAGGGACGGATGCAATACGGATGCAATACGCGAAACATACGCGCCGCATACGCATTTTTTTCAATCTGCACTGGAAATTCCCGCGCGCCTGTCGTATCACGCCCAAAATACCGAAAAGGGCATGACAATGGCAAAAATCACCTACGTCGAGTTTGGCGGCAAAGAACACATCATCGACGTGGCCACTGGCATGACCGTGATGGAAGGCGCGCGCGACAATGGCGTGCGCGGGATCGAGGCCGACTGCGGCGGGGCCTGCGCCTGCTCGACCTGCCATGTTTACGTCGATGAAGCATGGGTTGCGCGCCTGCCGAAAAAGGACGCGATGGAAGAGGATATGCTGGATTTCGCCTTCCAGCCCGATGCCAAACGCTCGCGCCTAACCTGCCAGATCAAGGTCAGCGATGCGCTGGATGGCCTGCGCGTCTACATGCCTGAAAAGCAAATATAAAAAGCGACATAGGGGCAGGCCATGGGCCTGCCCTAAAAGGTCAGGGCCGTGCCATCATAGCTTTCAAAGCAGCCAGAATTGGCCAGCGACAGAGCCGTAAAGCGCTGTGCCAAACCTGCCGCCGATGTTTGCACCGAAATGCTGGCCCCCGCCCCGCCCATATCTGTTTGCACCCAGCCTGGGTGATAAATGCCAACAGCAATCCCATCACGGGCCAAATCCAAGGCCAGATTGCGGCCCAAATTGGCCGCCGCCGCCTTTGACGCGCGGTAGATATAACTGCCGCCGCTGGTTGACGCGCCAGACCCCATGATGGATGAGATGATCGCCACTTTGCCCCGCGCGGCGCGCAGTTGCGGCAAAAAGGCCTGCACAGTATGGAAAACACCCGTGACATTGGTGGCAAAACTATCGGCCCAAAGCTGTGCTGCAAAGCCACTGTCCAATGACTCGCCCTTATCCAAATAAACACCCGCATTGCAAATCAGCAAATCCAACGCGCCGCCGTTTTGCGCCGATGCCGCCTGCAAGGATGCAGGATCGGTCACATCGATGGCAATCTGCCCAGACGCGGGCTGCCGCGCGCCAGATAGCACCTGCGCCCCCACCTGTGCATAATGCTGCGCCAAGGCCAGCCCAATGCCGCGATTGGCTCCTGTGATCAAAACACGCATCAATTCACCTTTGTTCGGGGCATAAAGGGCAGGGGGGCGACGGGAATGCCGTCTTCTAGCAAGGCGCGCGCCTCGTCGGCCTTGGCCTCGCCGTAAATGGCGCGGGTTGGGGCCTCGCCCAGATGGATTTTGCGCGCCTCTGCTGCGAAATTCATGCCGACATAATCCGAGTTTTCTTCAATCATTTGGCGCATTTGCGCCATTGCCTGTTCAACGTCGGTCTTCGGCTGGGTCAGGGGCGCGGGCGCTTCATCGCTGGTTTTGCTGGCAATGGCAGGGGCCATCAGGCCCTTAGCAACGTCTGCATCACCGCAGATCGGGCAGGCCAAATGGCCCGCATGCGCCAAAGCCTCAAACGCCTGTGACGAGGTGAACCAACTGTCAAAACTGTGATCCTTGCCGCAGCGCAGGGTGAAACAAATCATCCTAAATTCCCAACCGCCATAAAGCTATGAATGTAGGCGTATTTAGCCGCACCGCAAGCCCTGCGTTACTTGGCCAATTGGGCACTGGCCGTCAAAATCAACTCGGTCAGTTCCGCCTCGTGCACGGCTTTGGCAGCTTTGCGCGCAGAAAACCATTTGCGGCGGCGTTCATGGCGTTCGGGGAATTTCGGCTCTAGCCGCGCCACGCGCAGCGGGTAAACCGTGACTTCGCAGCGCTGGGTGGGTTTGGAAGGGTGCTGCTTATCATATTGAAAACGGCCAAGGGGCTGGTCGGAAATCGCGCCGCGCACGCCCGCCTCTTCCCATGCTTCAATGGCAGCGGCCTCATGTGCGGCGCGCCCATCCATTGGCCAGCCCTTTGGCAAAACCCAGCGCCCCGTATCGCGGCTGGTGATCAGCAACACCTCTACCTGCCCGCGCTTTTTGCGCCAGCACAGTGCCGCGATTTGCGGGCGGATGTGTTCGACAGGTGGCACTGCCATCCCCAAAAGGTTGCGCGGTAACAGGGTCATTTCGCTGCTTTCATTTTTGGCACTATTGTGGGCCAATAACAGGCGATTACAATATCATGCTGAATGTTTTGTGAAAATATGGCGCAAAACCGCGCCGCTGCTGAAATTAAAGGCTAAACGGTATCCCAAAACCGCGCGGGAATTTCCACCACAGGATCGCCTTTGATCATTTGCGGTTTGTTCCACGCATAGATCGGGCGGCGCCATGTCAGCAGGCGGCGGGCGGTGGCAAAGTATCCGTCCCCGTCAATGGGGGCCGACTTTTTCATCAGATCAAACAGCGCATAGCGCCGCGCGATGTGGGCCGTCCAGCCAACCGAAGTTGCATCACGATCCCCGTTGCGCGCCGCCGAAAAGGCCAGATCGACCGATCCGAAATGGAACATATACAGGTGCGGGTCGATGTGAAAATTGCGCCCCTTGATGCGGTGATGCCCCGCGCCCCAGCGCAGAGGTTTGGTGATGATATTGGGCTTGGTATAACGGGACGAGACCAGTGCAAAGTGCCGCTGGGCCAGAAAGCCCTTGGTCAAATCCAACTCCGCCTCGCGGTCAACATGCTGGATCACATCCAGCCCCAGCGCCGAGACCGAAGATGG
>JAIXVS010000060.1 GCA_027482795.1 Rhodobacter sp. | reverse complement strand
GGGCGATGTGATAACCCTGCGTCTGGCCCCGCCCGAAGATTTGCAAACCCTGCCCGAAGATATTCCGCTTGCGATCATTTACGAAGATAAAGAGCTGATCGTTATCGATAAACCTGCAGGCATGGTGGTGCATCCCGCGCCAGGCACGCCATCGGGCACTTTGGTCAATGCGCTGTTGCACCATTGCGGCGACACGCTGGCGGGCATCGGCGGGGCGCGCCGCCCTGGCATTGTGCACCGCATTGATAAGGATACGACTGGCCTTTTGGTGGTGGCCAAAACCGACCGCGCGCATCATGCTTTGTCGGAACAATTTGCCGACCATACGGTGACGCGCCGCTATCTGGCGGTGGTGCATGGCGCGCCTTCGGCCTATGATCCGCGCATTCGGGGCCTGCGCGGGGTAACCTTTGAAGGCGCAGGTATTTTGAAGATTGCCACGCATTTGGCGCGCCACAAAACCGATCGCCAGCGCCAAGCCGTGGTTTGGGACAGCGGCCGCCACGCCGTCACCCGCACCCGCGTGATCGAAGATCTTGGCCCCTCTGCCGCGCTGGTGGAATGCTGGCTAGAGACAGGGCGCACGCATCAAATTCGCGTGCATATGTCCTATGCAGGCCACGGGCTGCTGGGCGATCAGACCTATGGCGGCGCGCGCAAGTTTTCTCCCAAAATCTACGCTGCGGCGGCAGAATTGGCCAACACCTTCCCGCGCCAAGCGCTGCATGCCGCCTCTTTGGGCTTTGACCACCCCAAAACGGGCAAAAGGATGGAATTTACCAGCCCCTTGCCTGCCGATATCGCGGCCCTGATTGCGGCGCTGCGGGCGGGCGCTGCGGGCGAGCAACCCGTGGCTTAACCGCTTCTTCATATTTTTGTGACCCTCTCTTGCGGGCCAAAGCTGCGATACTTAGGTGAGGGCATCAGCGGGGGCGCGAACGCACCGCGATCAACAGGAGCGTCAAAATGAGCACCTATCAAAACCTTCCAGCCCCAAGTCCTGAACAGGGGCTAAACCGTTATATGCAAGAAATTCGCAAGTTCCCCATGCTGGAACCTGAACAAGAATATATGCTGGCCAAGCGCTGGGTGGACCATCAAGACAGCGCCGCTGCGCATAAAATGGTCACCTCGCATCTGCGGCTGGCGGCCAAAATCGCCATGGGCTATCGCGGCTATGGCCTGCCGCAATCGGAAGTGATTTCCGAGGCGAATGTGGGCCTGATGCAGGCGGTGAAACGCTTTGATCCCGAAAAGGGCTTTCGCCTTGCCACCTATGCGATGTGGTGGATTCGCGCCTCGATCCAAGAATATATTCTGCGGTCGTGGTCGCTGGTGAAAATGGGCACGACATCGGCGCAGAAAAAGCTGTTCTTTAACCTGCGCAAGGCCAAGGCTAAGGTCGGCGCGTTGGAAGAGGGCGATTTGCGCCCCGAAAACGTGGCGCGCATTGCGACCGAACTGAACGTGACCGAAACCGAAGTCATCGACATGAACCGCCGTCTTTCGGGCGGGGATGCCAGCCTGAATGTGACGGTGGGCAGCGAAGAGGGCAGCAGCACCCAGTGGCAAGATTGGCTGGAAGACGAAGACAGCGATCAAGCCGCCGATTACGAGGCTAAGGACGAGTTTGACACCCGCTATGCCCTGCTGGGGCAAGCCATGTCTGTGCTGAACGAGCGTGAACGCGATGTGCTGGCCAAGCGCCGCCTGTCCGAGGTGCCAGTCACGCTGGAAGAGTTGTCCGAATCCTATGGCGTCTCGCGCGAGCGTATCCGCCAGATTGAAGTGCGCGCGTTCGAAAAGCTGCAAGAGCGGATGCGCGACCTTGCCAAGACCAAGGGCATGGTTGTGCCTGCCTAATCGTGCTTGGGCGGGCGCAGCTCTGCGCCCGCCCAAAACCGCCCCGTTGCGCATATGCGCAAAACAACCTATGCAGCGCCAACCTTTGCCCATAGGATTAGCCCCATGAACATGCTGGACACTTTCATAAAGCCAATGCACCCCGAAGGGCGCAAGTTTGTGGCCATCGCGGCGGGGATAAGCCTGCTGGCCTTTATGATCTGGGATCCGCTGGGTTGGGTATGCGCGGGCATAACTGTCTGGACATATTACTTTTTCCGCGATCCAAAGCGCGCTGTGCCCGATGCGCGCGGCCTGATCCTGTCGCCCGCCGATGGGATTGTATCCTTGATCGAACGTGCCGTGCCGCCGCCCGAACTGGGGGCAGGGGACGCACCGCTTTTGCGCGTGTCGGTGTTTATGTCGGTGTTCAACTGCCATGTGAACCGCGCGCCGATTGCGGGCAAATTGGTGAAAATGGCCTATCGGCCCGGCAAATTTCTGAACGCTTCTCTCGACAAAGCCTCCGAGGATAACGAGCGTAATTCGCTGCTGTTCGACATTGATGGCGGGCGCAAATTGGTGGTTGTGCAAATTGCAGGCCTGATTGCGCGCCGTATCGTCCCCTTCGTGACCGAGGGGCAAAGCCTGCGCACGGGGGAGCGTTTTGGCCTGATCCGGTTCGGCTCGCGCCTTGATGTCTATCTGCCCGAAGGGGTGGAACCGCTGGTCTGCCTTGGCCAAACGATGATTGCTGGCGAGACTGTGATCGCCGAACTTGGCCGTGAGACGTTGGCGCGCAGCGCAAGCATGGAATAACACATGGCAGCGCCGCCAAAGGACACGCCGCGCCGCACGACGCCCCGCCGCGTGATGAATCTGTGGCAGCTTTTGCCCAATTTCGTGACGGTGGGCGCGCTGTGTGCGGGGCTGACGGCCGTGCGTTTTGCCACCGAAGGGCGCTTTGGCATGGCCGTTGGGCTGATTATCGCTGCAGCCATTATGGACGGCTTGGATGGCCGCATTGCCCGCCTTTTGAAAAGCGAAAGCGAGATTGGAGCAGAACTGGACAGTCTGTGCGATTTTGTCAATTTTGGCGTGGCACCTGCGCTGGTTTTGTATCTGTGGGCGCTGCAAGATATGCGCGCAGAAGGCTGGATTGCGGCGCTGGTTTATACAGTGGCCTGCCTGCTGCGCCTTGCGCGCTTTAACGTCGGCTCGCGCGCGCCTGATATGGATTCTAGCAGTTTTCAGGGTGTTCCATCCCCCGCAGGGGCGATGCTGGTGTTGCTGCCGATCTTTGTGGTCAAAGCATTTGATCTATCGCTGCCGCAAGAGGCAACTTGGGCTGTGGCGCTGTGGATGGCGGCGGTGGGCGCGTTGATGGTGGGGCGGTTCCCCACCCCATCGTTCAAAAGAATCGGCGTTTATCCTGAAGCGGTATCGTTCATTGTGCTGGGCTTTGTGGTGCTGGTGGCAGCGCTGTGGAATTACCCGTGGATCACGCTGGTGGCGCTGGATTTGGCCTATATTGCGATATTGCTGATCAACCTGATCCCGCGCCGCGCAAAGCCCGTTTAGCCCCGCTTTCGCGCAAAATTGCGCATTTCCTTGGGCGCAATTTACCCCTAATATCCCGCCAAACAGGGAGAGATATTATGAACGCAGTTCGCTGGGGCATCTTAGGTGCCGCCAATTTTGCTTTGGGCCATATGGCCCCCGCCATTCACGCCGCAAAAGGGGCCGAGTTTTATGCGCTGGCCACGTCCAGCC